>JAISJS010000363.1 GCA_031261385.1 Treponema sp. | reverse complement strand
AAAGAAGGACGTGGCAATTATCTACATAACGCATAAGATGGACGAGATTTTTAAAATTGCCGACGATATCACGATTATTCGCGACGGGAAAGAGGTTGCAGCAGGCCCCACAGAAGACTTTACGCCGGAGAAGCTGGTTGCCTTAATGGTTGGGCGTCAGATTGATAACATTTTTCCCAAGACTGAAAATTGTGCCGCAGGGGAACTTATACTGGAGGTGAAGCATCTTACGCAGGAGGCTTCCGACGGCGGCCGTTTCCGGGATATTTCCTTTGGCCTGCGTAAAGGCGAAATACTTGGTTTTGCGGGGCTTGTAGGGGCGGGGCGATCGGAAGTGATGCGTGCGATTTTCGGGCTTGACCCTTTTACAAGCGGTGATATTTTAATAGGGGGAAAATCTGTTAAAATAAAAAATCCTGCGGCGGCAATAAAACTTGGGATTGCAATGGTCAGCGAGGACAGAAAACTCTACGGGCTTGTGGTGAACCGGAGCGCCCACGAAAACATATCGCTGGCCAATATAAAAAAGTATGTAAAGGGCTTTTTTGTACACGACAAGTCAATTCATAAAGACGCCGCCGAAATGAAAAAGCTTCTGGATATCAAAATAAGTGATTTTAAGGTTACGGCAAATACGCTTTCCGGCGGGAACCAGCAAAAACTTGTTCTGGCAAAATGGCTTGTCGGCGATGTTAAAATTCTTATTATGGACGAACCAACACGCGGAATTGATGTCGGCGCAAAGGCGGAGATTCACCGCCTGATGGATGATTTTGCAAAACAGGGAATGGCAATCATTATGATTTCATCGGAATTGCCGGAGATTGTCGGCATGAGTGACCGTGTCGCGGTGATGCACGAAGGCCGCCTGACCGGAATCCTGGAACGGAAGGACGCGACACAGGAAGCAATTATGAACCTGGCTGTAGCTAAGAAAATCGAAGGGGAGAGCGCATAATGGAAAATACAATCAAAAAACCTCCGATGGAGCGTTTCATCCTCGATATCATCCAGAAAAGCGGCATCCTGATTATTTTGGTGCTGCTTTTTATCGTGTCATCGGTTTTTGTCGGCGGTTTTTTTTCACTGGTAAATTTGACAAACGTTATGCGCCAGATAACGGTGGTTACCATTATTGCGCTTGGGGCGACCTTTGTCATTATTTTGGGGCACATCAATGTGGCGTACGGCTCGGAAATTGCCCTTATCGGCTGCGTTACCTGTAAAGTGATGGTGGCGTCGGGGAGTCTTACTTTAAGTCTTTTCGTCGGCTTGTCCCTTGGCCTGGCAATCGGCGCGCTGAACGGCTGCGTAATAACGTGGTTCAAGATCCCCGCGTTTATCATGACGCTGGCGGTTACCACCATTGCCCGCGGTATCGTTTTGCTTTTTACAAACGCCATTCCAATCACCGGCATGGCAAAACAGTTTGCGTTTTTGGGACAGGGTTCACTGGGCTTTATGCCTGTCTCGGTGCTTATTTTAATTGTGCTGTTTTTTGTGGCATTTGTATTACTCAAATACACCGCATTCGGCAGACATTTATACGCAACGGGCGGTAATGAAAGCGCCGCCATTGCATCGGGGGTAAAAACAAAAAGCATTACCCGCCGGGCATTTCTGCTGGACGGCCTTATGACGGCGGTTGCGGGCATCCTGATGATGAGCCGCATGAATTCGGGGCAGCCGGCCAGCGGCGTCGGCTACGAGTTTGACGCTATTACTGCAGTCGTTGTCGGCGGTACCAGTCTTGCCGGCGGCTCCGGCAGCATCGTCGGCACGATCATTGGCGCGGTAATCGTCGGCATCCTCAATAATATTCTGAACCTGCTCAATGTGAATTCGTACATACAGCAAATCACCAAGGGAATTATTATTCTGGTGGCGGTCGTTTTTGATATGCTTGGAAAACGTGCGCGGCGTGCATAGTTTGAATGTTTTGACACTGTTAGTGTCCGGGGCTTTAAGCCCATATTTGCTTTGGAGGAAATGGTATGAAGAAAATGATCAAAGGGTTGGGCATCGCATTGGTGCTCATGTCAGTAGTGACGCTTGGCGTGTTTGCGGGCGGCCAGGGTGATTCGAGCGGGAAATTCAGGGTTGCCTACATCAACTCGGATGATGCGGACTTTTTCAAGAAGCATCTTTTGGATACATTCCGCGGTTTGATTTCGAGCGATGCAAATTTCTCGGTAGAGTATGCAAACTCGGGCCAGGATATCAACAAGCAGCTTGATTATTTTGACAACTACATCGCAAAGAAAGTTGACTGTATCATTCTTGAGCCGGTATCCCCTGCGGGAATTATCCCCGGGATTGAAAAAGCCAACAAGGCCGGTATCCCGGTAATCAGCATTTGCTCGAATTCGGGCGGCGGTGATTTTACCTATATCGGGAATTCCTATCTTGATACCGGTATTATGCAGGGTGAATATGCGGCAAAAGGTCTGCCGCAGAACGCCAAAGTGGTGTATATGCAGGGTATGCCCGGTTACGATCATACGACGCTCCGCCGGCAGGGTCTGGTTGATACACTTAAAAAACTTCGGCCGGATGTGCAGATTATAGCTGACAATACCGCCAACTATGATCGCGCCGAGGGCATGAAGCTGATGGAAGACTGGATTCAGGCTTTCCCCCAGATTGACGGCGTTATTTGCGCGAACGATCAGATGGCGCTTGGCGCAATTCAGGCGTTGAAAGCGGCAAACCGCCTCAAGGGCACCTGGATTGCCGGTGTTGACGCCACCGACGAAGCAGTCAAAGAAGTGAACGACGGCAATATGGCCCTTACCCTGCTGCAGGATGCAACCCTGGAAGCGCAGGGCGCCATTGACGCCCTTAACAAGCTCCGTTCCGGCGGGAAAATTGACAAAGAACTGGTCATCCCGATGGCGGCAATCACCAAAGAAAACGCAAAAGATTATTTGAAGTAAAACGAGGCAATTCCAAAATGTCAAATTTTGGAATTGCAACCTATAAAAAATGCAGTTTTGTAAGGCTTTAGCCTGAAAAACTGCAAGAGCTGGTTCCAAAATAACCGATTTTGGAACCAGCTCAAACGTTTGGAGGTCATTATGGCGCTTATACAAGCAGCAGACGATCCTGCTACCATGCAGACAGCGGCGGGGTACCCGGAAGTCAAGACGATGAAAACGGCGTTTAAGTTTTCTGCAAAAGAAACAGCGGAACTGCGCCGCCTTGCGTCCCGCGTGGCGGAAATTGCCGCGTGGCCGGAAATGGACAGAAAGAAAAAGCTCTGGACGGCCCATAATGACCTTAAAACTACGGAACCGGTCGTTTTTATCGACCCCGAAAATGGCTGGAATCAAATAATCGATGCAAAGACGCTTGTTTCAGAGGATCCGCTTGCCCGGGTTTGGGAGATGTCGCTTAAGAAGCAGATTTTTTGGGCCGAGGGCATGAAGGACGATAAGGTGATAGAGCCGTATTTCGACGTACCGTACAGTTACAGCGATACCGGCTGGGGGCTTGAACTGAAAAAGCACTCAACGGAAAAAGGCGGCTCCTACATCGTCATTCCGGCCCTTAACGATTATGATACCGATTTTGACAAGATCCATTATCCGGAAATAATTCTGGATGACGAACAGTCGGCTTTGCTTATGGAGCTGGGCCATACTGTTTTTGACGGCATCCTGACGGTACGGCGTAAAAATACCTGGTGGTGGACGCTCGGGATGTGCTGGGATTTTGTGAACATCCGCGGCCTTGAAGATTTTATGTGCGACATGATTGCCGAACCTGAAAATTTTCACCGCGTCATGAACATGCTCTGTGAAGGCAAACTTAAAATGCTGGATTTCCTTGAGAAAAACGGCTTGCTTGCGCTTAACACCGAAGGCACATATGTGGCGTCGGGGGGATTCGGCTGGACCGATGATCTGCCGCAGAAGGGATTTTCCGGCAGCGTGACGACGATGGACATGTGGGGTTTTGTTGATTCCCAGGAAACGGTGAGCGTCGCTCCGGATCAGTATGCGGAATTTATTTTACCGTACCACAAACGCATCGCCGAACGTTTTGGGATAAACTGCTATGGCTGCTGCGAGCCGTATAACCCGCGCTGGCAGTATGTCAAACAGCTTCCCCGTCTGCGCCGTGTGTCGTGCAGCCCCTGGGCCGACTGGAGTACCGTGCCCGAGTTCCTCGGAACCAATTATATTGCATCGGTAAAACCGGCGCCCTTCCCGCTTGCCCGGCACGATATGGACGAAAACAAAGTGCGTCAAGATGCACGCCGTGCGGTGGAACAGACAAAGGGCGGCATTTGCGAGTTCATCATGAAGGACAACCACACACTCGGCGATAACCCCCGCAACGCAACACGCTGGGTGGAAATTATGCGCGAGGAAATTGACCGCGTCTATTGACCGCGTTTCGTTTATTGATCTTTGCGGCGCAGCAAACCTTTGAAGTTTAACAGGCTCTTGCGAGGCGTCAAACTTTCCGAGATGCTGTAACAGTAATCCCCGACCTTTTCGATGCGGCGGACAAGGTCTATAAAGAGCAGCTCGGTCTTTACGTCAACTCCGGCCTCAATCCGCTTGCGGCCAAGTTTGCGGAGCTTGTTCCGGGATTCATCAATTTTGTTTTCCAGCTCTCTTGCCTGTTTAATCTGCTCCGACGTCAGGGTCTTTCCAAGCTGTTCCTGAAGCAAGGCAAGAAAACTTTCCACCAGATCCACATAGGGAACCAGCGCTTCCATTTCCTTCTCTTTAAAAATTTGATTCTTCCTGACGCTTCGCTCCAGAAGGAGGCCGATACTGTAGCAGTCGTCGGTCATATCCTCCAGGTCGGCTATGATACGCAGTAATTGGGAAACACGCCGGTCAGACCGGGGATTTAACTGCTCATGGGTGCACTCGATAAGGAAAGCCGTCAGCGCTTCCCGCATTTCATCGGCATAATTTTCTTTTTGTTTCATGTCCTCTATCATGGTGTTAACTGCTTTTTCTTTATCTTCAGTTTCCTTGAGCGTTTTTAAGACCGTGCTGAATGCGGCATACATGGAAGAGGCAACTCCCGCCATATCGCGGATTTCCTTCTCCGCCTGGATGATGCTCAGTTCAGGGGTAGTCCGCAGCGTACCCGATTTAACGTCAAGGACATAATGTTCAGGTATCTTTTCAGAGGCGTCATCTTTAATGAAGAAGCGGACCACCGCGGCAAAAGGTTTAACAAGGGGCAGGAACACGAGCGTAGCCGTTACATTAAAAATCGTATGAAACATTGCAAGATGAAAAGCCAATGCGCCCACAGGATTGCCGGGGGCAAGATATTCTTTAAGCGAATAGTAGTGTCCGCTTCCCGGAGTATTTGCATCGGACACCAAAGAGCCGGGGGTTATAAAATCTACCAGATTAAGGAACGGAGTAAAGACACACAGAATGATAATGGCGCCTATTATGTTAAAAAGCACATGAACCAGGGCGGTTTGTCTTGCCGCAGCCTTTGTGCCGATAGCGGCGAGGATTGCATCTATGGTGGTACCGATATTGGCGCCGAGTATCATCCCTCCTGCGATCGGAAAATTGATTACCCCCGCAATGGCCAGGGAAATAACCACGGTAATGGTCGCGGCGGAAGAATGCACAATCAGCGTAATTACCGTACTGACCCCAACGCCGGTAAGTACCGAAAGGAAACCAAGGTTTGAAAGTTTCGTCATCACCGACCCAAGGGATGCGGCATATTCCGGGGGCAGGGCCAGAAACGTAAGCCCCAAAAAGATAAAGCCAAAGCCCATAAGGGCCGCCCCCCAATTCTGGCCTTTCCATTTAATGACTTTCATCAGAAAGCCGATTCCGATTGCAGGAACAGCCAGTTGAGCCATATCAAAGGATGCAATGCCGATGGTAGATACAATCCAGGCCGTGGTGGTAGTCCCGATATTGGACCCCATTATTACCCCGATGGACTGGGTCAGGGTAAGCAGCCCGGCATTGACAAAGGAGACCAGCATTACCGTAGTAGCCGATGAAGACTGGATTAGCACCGTTACCACAAAACCGGTAATAACCGCGATAAACCGGTTCCCCGTCATAAAATTGAGAACCCGCTGCAGACGATTCCCGGCCGCCTGCTGGACCCCGTCGCTCATAATCTGCATCCCATAAAGGAACAGACAAAGCCCGCCCACAATCTGCAACAGCATCCCAATGATATTCATGCTGGTAGAGTATACTGGTTTTCCCAAAAAAACCAGTCACCAAAGCGCCACAGGCTCCTAGGCAGCCGGGCAGACTTGGGTTAAATTATCAGTATGAGAAAGATTGCCCTTACCGGGATAAAACCTACCGGAATTCTCCATGTCGGCAACTATTTTGGGGCCATTAAACCGGCGCTGGCCCTTGCCGATGAATACGACACCCGCCTTTTTATTGCCGATTATCACGCCCTTAATACGATTAAGGACCCCAAAGAGCTTTCCGCCAATATCAGGCAGGTGGCGGCGGGCTGGCTTGCCGCGGGACTGGACCCGGAAAAAATCATTTTTTACCGGCAAAGCGCCGTCCCGGAAACCTTTGAACTTACCACCCAGATTATGGCGTTTACAAGCAAAGGCCTTATGAACCGGGCCCACGCATACAAGGCCGCCGTGCAGGACAACACCGAAAAAGGCGACGATCCCGATGCGGGTATCAACATGGGGCTTTTTACGTATCCGGTGCTCATGGCGGCTGATATTATTCTTTTTGACGCCGATGTGGTTCCCGTGGGCAAGGACCAGGTTCAGCATGTGGAAATGGCCCAGGATATCGCCCAGGCGGTAAATTTCAATTATAAACAGCAGGTGCTCAAGGTACCGCAGGCGGTAGTGCAGGAAGAAGTGGCGGTGGTGCCCGGCCTTGACGGACGCAAGATGAGTAAAAGTTACGGTAATACGATTCCGCTGTTTGCCCCGGAAAAAGAGCTCCGCAAATTGATCATGAGAATTGTGACCAATTCCCAGGGCGTCGAAGAAGCCAAAGATCCCGATACAAGTCAGATATATCTTTTATATAAACTTTTTGCTTCGGCAGAGGAACAGCAGGCTTTGGCAAAATTATACCGCGCAGGTGGTATGGGCTGGGGCGTTGCCAAAGAAGAACTTTTCCGGGTGGTAAACCGGGAACTCACCCCGGTGCGGGAGCGTTACGAAGCAATCATGGCGGACCCGGTAACACTCGACGGGATTCTCGCAAAGGGCGCGGCAAAGGCCCGGCCCATCGCCGCCGCCACTGTAAAGCGTTTCAGAAAAGCAGCGGGGATAGATTGATGTTTAAAAAATATTCGTTTCTTTTTATGCCGGTTTTGGCGTCGGCACTTTGCTCGCTTCTTTTTTTAACCAGTCTTGACGACAAAGTATACGATCTTTTTTTGCGGGCCATACCCTCTCTTACGGAAAACAATTCAATTCTGATCATCGAAGTTGATGATACGGCAATCGAAAGTGTGGGTATCTTTCCCTGGACCAGGGACATTTATGCCGATGCGATGATTTTTTTAAAGGAAATGAACGCAGGGACGGTGGCATTCGACTTAAGCTTTCTGGACGACAGCCCGGTGATAGTCAACCCCGATTACATTACCAAAGAACTTCCCGCATATATTGACAGTGAATTCAGGCGGATAGACAACACTGTGGAAGCGGTGATGGATGCTTTTGCCTCCGGCGATATTAACGCCTCCGACGCGGAAGATGCAAAGGAGTTGATCCGGGAGACGAACACCGCAGTGCGGAACGAACTGGAAGTTTCCATTGATTATATTTCCCGTGATGTGGACGCCTATTTTGCCCAGGCGCTCAAATTTTTCGGCAATTCGTACCTTACCCTTACCATGGTTGCCCCTGAAGATATTTTAAGCAATGCCGTTACCGGTGAAGCAAGCTTTGACATGAGCAGATACAATCTGTCCTGGCTTGAAGAAAACACCGCCCTTAAGAACATCACCATCCGCAGTGACCGCCATACCCCGGATCAGCCGGGGATCATGCCGGCGATTTTAAAACTCATGTCAGAGACCCGGGGAGCCGGCTTTGTCAATTCTGTCGTCGACAAGGACGGATACCGCCGCCGCCTTCATCTGGTAATGAAACACAATGATCACTATTATGGTCACCTTGCCCTGGTTGCCCTGCGCGAATCATTGTGCAATCCCGATATCGAGGTAAGCGCCGGTTATATCACCCTGCGGTACGCCTCCATCAACGGGGAAGCCATACAGGACATCAGGATACCACGGACACAGGATGGTTCGGTGCTGCTCAAGTGGCCCAGGAAAAATTTCTACGGGGAAAACGGTAATCCCGGTTACAACACCATGTCCTTTCGGGATCTTGCCCAGGCCAACGCCGTTGAACGGGCGCTGGTCATCAACCTTGGCGTTATGGCGGATTCGGGATTTTTCGGTTTTTGGGAAGATGGTGAAAATCCCCTGGAACGATACGAAAATGCAAACTACATAAAAGAGGAACTTTTTTACGGCGAAGATCCCGATGGGGGCATAAGCTTTGACGCATATATGCAATACCGTAAGGATTTTATCAGCGCCGCCGGGAGCTTCCTTTTTGGCGGTTATGAAGCGGCTATTTCCAACTCGGTGAATGCGCCGGATGTCAAACGGTTTATCCAAAGGATCTTTGCCGAATCCCAGGCCCAGTTCTCAAGGCTTGTGGCACTCCGGAGCCAGGTTGCCGAAAAAGTCGCCGGGGCAACCTGTATCGTGGGGCTTACCGCTACTTCGGGGACCGACCTGGGACTGATCACCTTTCAGGAACGGTATCCCAATGTGGGAATTTACAGCGTCATAGCCAATCAGATCCTGTCAGGGGAATTT
Source organism: Treponema sp. (assembly GCA_031261385.1). Classification (GTDB taxonomy): domain Bacteria; phylum Spirochaetota; class Spirochaetia; order Treponematales; family Breznakiellaceae; genus JAISJS01. The sequence continues at coordinate 424 of JAISJS010000363.1, read as the reverse complement.
CTGGATGATACGCCTACCGTGGTCTCCTTCCTCATTGCCCTGCTGCTCTCCCTGGTCGTAGCCTTTGTTGTCAAACAGCTTGATATCGGCAAATCAATATTGGCGGGCATTATTGCCATGGCTGTGGCCGCCGCAGTTCCCCTGCTGTTTTTCATTATCACCAGGCGCTATGTGGGAACCGTTGTCCCCTTTGTTTCAACAGCCCTGACCTTTTTAAGTTTAACGGGGCTTAACTTCTTCAGCACGATACGGGAAAAATCCCAGCTGCGGAACACCTTTAACCGGTATCTGTCCCCGGCGGTTATTGACCAGATCATCGCCGACCCCTCCAAGCTTACCCTGGGCGGCGTTAAAAAACAAATGACCGCCATATTTACCGATGTCCGCAGCTTCTCCACCATTACCGAAGCGCTCGGAGAAGAAC
>JAISJS010000361.1 GCA_031261385.1 Treponema sp. | reverse complement strand
AGTATGGCGATAGGGGTTCCGAGTGTCTTACCTTCAAAAACACCGGAAAGAATTTCAGGCTCATCGGCTTCGGTACGGTTTGTGGAGACGCCGCCGCCGCCGGGCCGCCTGCGCCGCAGTTCACGGGCAATATCTTCAACGGAAAGGGAAAGTCCTGCGGGGCAGCCGTCTATGACACAGCCTGCGGCAGGCCCGTGAGATTCCCCAAAAGTGGTAACCGTGAAAATTATTCCAAAGGTGTTGCTGCCCATAAAATCAGGATACCGTATCAAGTAGACTTACGTCCATTGCCCTAAAAATACCTGCAGTAATTCCAAATTCAAAGAAATACAAACCACAGAGAGCGCAGAGAGAAGAACGCAGAGTACACAAAGAAGAAAAAACTCTGCGTTCTCTGCGAAATCTCCGCGTTCTCTGCGGTTAATTTCTTTGTTTTTGCTGAAATACCTGCATCGCCCCTGCGGTTTCTGCCGGTTTTTCCTGGTGGGGAAGGTGCCCTGCGCCGCTGATGATCGTAAAAACCGCTTCAGGCCGGATCTTTCGGAGCGGTTTTGCCGCTTCCGGATGGAAAACATGATCCTGTTCACCCCAAAGGATCGCAACTTTACCGGGAAACTTCTTTAGATTTTTGGCGAAGGCTTTTTCTTTTGCAACATTGGCCCAGATCATGCTCCGCAGGGAGCCCATGTAGGCCTTTTCCTGGGCGTTGCTTTCCACCCGTGCAATAACCCGCTCCCGTAAAAAGTCTTTGTCCGTTTGCGGCAGCGTTTCAAAATTGCCATAGTAACCGAAAAGGGATTTATAGGCAGCTTCATGATCCTTTCTGAAAGCCCGGTACCAGCGGGAGCCGAGTATAGGCATTGCGCTCAGCAGAAAGCTCGCTCTGGAATGCATCGTTACCGGGAGGCCGCCGTCAATAAAGATGAGGCCTGCAACCAGATCCGGCCGTTTTGCCGCTGCCGCCTGAATCACCGTGCCGCCCATGGAGCTTCCTGCGAGAATAACCGGGCGCATTGTGTGCCCCCCTTCCGCTGTCCGGCTTTCCAAACCGGCAGAAGCTGTTGCTTCAATAATACTGATTATCGCTTGCGCGTGACGGGCAAGGTTTGTCCTGCCGTGAACAACCGACCTCCCAAAGCCGGGAAGATCTATTGCGATAACCCTGTGCCCGTTTGCCCCCAGGAGCGGGATCACGTGCCGCCAGGAATCAGCCTCATCACCGAGACCGTGGACAAGAATCAAAACCGGCTTTGCGGTTACCGGCTTTGACGAACCGGCCTTTTCGGTATAGTCGTAAAAAAAGAGGTGATCCCCGGTATCTTTACGGCTTCGGCTTGGCAGGGTGAGCAAGCGCCCATAAGGGGCAAGGGCCGGGCACATTTTGAAGGGAGAGTTTGTATCAGTATAGGGAGTTATAGCGCTCATTTAATAATTCTACCATATCCCCCTTGCAATTTCTTCTAAACAAATGTATAGTAACGCATGGATCTAGCGGAGAAAATTTCCATTCTGGCAGGAGCGGCAAAATATGACGCCTCCTGTGCCTCTTCCGGCAGCGGGACTCCCGGGAGCAGTCAAACTCCGGGCAAGGGAGGTTTTGGCGCCAATGTGCCCGCCGGGATCTGCCACAGTTGGACCGAAGACGGGCGCTGCGTCAGCCTCTTAAAGGTGCTGTACTCCAATGTGTGCCGCTTTGACTGCGCCTACTGCGTAAACCGTGTTTCTGCGGATACCAGGCGGACTTCTTTTACTTCTGCGGAACTCGTGGAACTGACCACCGAATTTTACCGGCGCAACTACATCGAAGGGCTTTTTCTCTCGTCGGGGATTTTTTCCGATCCCGACATTGTTATGGAAAAATTGATTGAGACCGCCCGTATTCTTCGCACCGAATCCGGTTATGGCGGCTACATTCATTTAAAAATCATCCCCGGTACCGGCGAAAAAATGATACGCGAGGCAGGTCTTTGGGCGGACCGGCTCAGCGCCAACATTGAACTTCCCACGGACAAGAGCCTGCAAACTCTGGCCCCGCAAAAATCGGGAAAGGTGATACTCGGCGCGATGAATGATTTTTACGGTCTTAATTCCCAGTTTGAGGAGGACCGCCGCCGAATCAAGTCTACCCCTGCTTTTGCCCCTGCAGGCCAGAGCACCCAGCTTATCGTGGGCGCCAGCGCCGAGGATGACCGGCAGATCATCAATCTTTCAAGCTCCCTTTACAGAAAATTTTCGATGCGCCGGGTGTACTATTCGGCCTTTACCCCGGTTGGGGTAAACGGTTCAGGCGGTATTCCGGATATCCGGCTTCCGGTGATAAGTGAATTGCCGCAAGTCATGGATCAACAGGGGCCGTCAAGGCAGCTGTTGATCCGAGAACACCGTCTCTACCAGGCGGACTGGCTGCTCCGCTTCTACCATTTTGCCGCCGCAGAAATTCTTGACGAGGCAAACCCTTTTTTGGAAACCGGCCTGGATCCCAAAACCGCCTGGGCCCTGCGGCACTTTGATTTTTTTCCTGTGGAGATAAGCCGCGCCGATTATGAGACCCTGCTCCGGGTGCCCGGCATCGGCGCCAAAACCGGAAGACGCATCATCGAAACCCGCCGTTCCCGCAGTCTCAATTTCGACAGCCTCCGCCGCCTTGGCGCCGTACTCAAACGGGCCCGGCATTTTATCACGGTAAACGGCGCTTTTTTCGGCGCCGATAACCCCCGCCAATCTGCTGATCCCCGGCGTATCAGGCGCTTGTTGCTGGATCAGGATGATGCGCTGCAACTGCCGCTGTTTGAGTTTTAATTTCGCATAACGTGAAAGCAGGCGCAGTACTCTTGCGCCTGCTTTTTTTTACGCGTTACTTGTTGCCTTCATCAACTCGTCATGGCCAAGCTTTGACAGGCGTATTACTTCATCTAAATCAAGTTTCAACGCCTTGGCAATCCGTGTACCGTATTCCGCATCCGCCAGATAACAGTGCGCTGCATGGCGAAGCTGAACATTTTCTGTGACGCCGTTGATATTCCGCGCGGTATTGTCGATGAGGATCTGCCGTTTGTCCTCGGTCATTAAACGGTACAAATCGCCGGGCTGTTTAAAGCAATCATCGCTCGCATCATCTTTGGGTTCATACGCCATAAGGAGGCCCTGCATCTCAAGCGGCGGTTCGGCAAGATTCTTGCTGTCGGCCCATTCGCCTGCGCTGTTGGGTTCGTACCCGATAGTTGCGCCGTAATTGCCGTCCACCCGCATCTGGCCGTCGCGGTGGTATGCATGGACAGGCGTCTTTGGCTTGTTTACGGGAATGGAGTGATGGTTAACACCCAGCCGGTACCGGTGGGCGTCTCCGTACACAAACATGCGCGCCTGTAAAAGCTTATCAGGGGAAAGTCCAAGGCCGGGCACTATGTTTGCGGGGGTAAAGGCCGCCTGCTCAACATCGGCAAAATAATTTTCAGGGTTCCGGTTTAATTCCAAAATACCGACTTCGTGCAGGGGATAAGTTTTTTGGCTCCATGTTTTAGTTACATCGAAAGGATTTTCATGATAATTTTTTGCCTCATCCTCAGTCATAACCTGGATTGACATGGTCCAGCGGGGAAAATCTCCGCGCTCAATGGCTTCAAATAAATCACGCTGATGACTTTCGCGATCCCGTCCGATAATTTCCTCTGCTTCTGCATCGGAGAGATTTTTAATACCCTGCTGGGTACGGAAATGATATTTTACCCAAATACGCTCATTTTTCGCATTAATCATGCTGTACGTATGCTCGCCGTAACAGTGCATATGCCGGTAGCTTGCAGGGATCCCGCGATCGGACATAGTGATAGTCACCTGGTGCAGGGCTTCAGGAAGCATGCTCCAGAAGTCCCAGTTGTTTTGGGCGCTGCGCATATTTGTTTTGGGATCACGTTTAACTGCGTGATTTAAATCGGGGAAGCGGAGCCCGTCCCGCAAAAAGAACACCGGCGTATTGTTCCCTACCAAATCCCAGTTTCCTTCCTCGGTATAGAATTTGCAGGCAAAGCCACGTATGTCACGTTCCGCGTCCGCCGCGCCGCGTTCACCGGCAACCGTGGAAAACCGGGCAAACACTTCGGTTTTTTTACCAATTGCAGAAAATATTTTTGCCCTGGTATATTGGCTGATATCCTTTGTTACGGTGAAATTGCCAAAAGCGCCGGATCCCTTGGCATGCATACGCCGCTCCGGAATTACCTCCCGGTCAAAATGGGCCAGCTTTTCCAAAAACCACGGATTATTCAGCGCCATGGGGCCCCGTTCGCCTGCGGTAATTGAGTTGGTGTTATTCTCTACCGGCGCTCCGGCAGCATTGGTAAGTTTCTTGGCATCTGACATAGGTTATACCCTCCAAAAAGTGTTTGTTATAAATGACTTTTACATTTACAATTACTTATAGTATAGATCATAATTCTATATTGTCCATAGAAATAATTTCGGTTCCCCAATCGGCGGGGTTGGTTGATTCTTGACAACATACACTACACCTATGTATAGTAATAATATGGTAAATTCATGCGGGATTGCCCCGGCGCAGGGCGATCTTTTTTCAGAAAGTCCTTCAGCTCCTGCAGCAGGAAAAATAGCGCTGCAGGATTTCGATACAGCCTTCCGGCTTCGGGAACTTTCTGCGGATGCGTATGACGTCTATATCAACGCAGTATTGAGCGAACTTCCCATAGAGAACGAACTAATCCGCTTTGCAAAGAAAGTAATACAAAGCGGGCGGGATGGCGCCGAAAAAGCCTGCACCGACAGGGGTGATCCTGATGTGGAAATCGTGCAAAAAGCGGCTTATAAGGTGGTCCGGGAAATTGACCGGCTAATGGGCCTGCTGCGGTTCAACCCCAATTCAAAAGGGCAGTATATAGCCCGCTGCAGCCCGGATACGTTTGTTCTGCCGGGTCTGGCGGAGCATTTTAGGCAGCGTTTTGGAGAAACACCCTGGGCCATAATCGACGAAAAGCGCAGCATTGCCCTGGTAAGCCAGGACGGCGCCGCACCTCAACTTGTTTCAACTTCCCCTCTTCCCCCTCCACCCTCACCCCTCATTCCTCCCTCCTCCGAACCAAAGGTTCGATTCCACCCTTCTTCCCCCGACCCCTGGGAGGGGCTTTGGCGGCAGTATCACGAAGTTATTAACAATGAGGGCAGGTATAATCCCGGCCTGCAGCGGCAATTCATGCCCCAACGTTACTGGAAATACCTCCCGGAAATGAGATAAGCGATTGTTCATTGTAACCAAAAGCCAGGTTTATTCATTTTATCAATGGTATAAACAAACGATTTTCTATATAATGTCCACCGGAGGAACTCATTGGGGCGTACTACAGCGGGAGTTTTTTTTCTCATTGCCTTTCTGTCCCTGGAAACAGGTTTTGTCCATGCTGATCCTCTCACCCTTGAAAAGGCCCTTGAGGCGGCGCTTAAAAACAACGCTGACATACAAAAAAGCGAGCTTGCCGCGTTTCAGGCGCTGCGTGCAAAGAACAATGCGTGGAACCTGTTTTTGCCCACGATCTCGGCAAGCCTGGGAATTACCAACAGCCATCCGATACAACCTGCAGGGGATCCTTCTACTCTGTGGAGCGCCGGCGCGTCGGCAAATTTACAGCTAACGGCAGCAATACCTGCGAATATACGGCTGCTTATTTACAAAGCCCGCTCTGCGGAAGAAGCCTATGACAATACGAGGCGGAAGATCGTTACCGACGTGTCTACCGCTTTTTACAGCCTGCTGGCTGAAAACCTGAATATCGAAATTCTGCGGAATGATTTAGAGCTTAAAAAGCAGCAATACGAGCAGACAAACAAAAATTACCGAAACGGCCTGGCATCGGAACTTGAAATGCTCAATGCCCTGTACGCATATCAGACTGCAGGACCTGCGCTGAACGATGCCCTGGTCAGATACGAACAAAACCGCGCCGCGTTTTTGCTGTTAATCGGGCTTGACGCCGCCGTGGAACTTGAAGGCGTTATTGATGTCAAACTGCTCGATCTTCCCCAGGTGGAGGAGCTCTCTGCACGGTACCGCGACAACCGTTATGATGTACGTGCCCAGGTTATTGCCCTTGAACAGACAAAGCTCGCTGCACAGATCGGAACATTAAGCGGATCATTAACCAGAGCGCCCAGCATCAATTTTTCTGAAACCCTAAGCCTGGGATCGCCAAACACGGGGTTCTCCGACGATCCAACGTCATCGGGCAGATTTTCAGTTTCGGTTTCAATTCCCATTTCAGCGTGGATACCCGGCTCATCGCAATCGCTGAATGTGAAAACACTGAAAGAAAAGACAACCCAAGAGGAACTAAACCTGGACACGGTACGGATAAAAGCAGACCAGGATATTCGAAACCAGGTGGATAAGATCGAACTGATCCGTGAGAATCTGGAGTCCGCCGCTCTCAATTTGAGGATTACCTCCCGGGCATACGAACTTTCGGAGCAGGGTTACCGCGGGGGCATGGTGAGCCAGACCGATC
>JAISJS010000236.1 GCA_031261385.1 Treponema sp. | reverse complement strand
GTATAGAGTTCGCTGGGGAGGAGCATTGGGTCAAGGGCGCCTGAATTGGCCCGGCTTTTTTTTGGGCATCCTGGGGCCGATGTGTTCCCAGAGGTTCCGGTATTTGGGGGTTTCCTCGCCGGGGATGTTATCGGATACGGGAACACGGGGCAGTTTCACGATGCCGCATTCAATGGCGTCCATGAGGGAAAAGTCGCTCACCGTCCAGTGGAACAGGGTACCTTCCGCATAGCCGGAGCCGCGGAGGAAAAAGGGGGTGGCGGAAAGATCCACCACGGTGTTGATTCCCAAATAGCGCTTAACCATTTCAAGCCCGGTGATCCAGACGCGGGCGGCTTCATTATTTTCGTTAGCTTCTTCCTTATCTTCGCCCTTTAGTAGTGTTTCTGATTCATCGTCTGCTTTCTCGCGGTAACAATGATGGGCTTCGTCATTTATCACAATTACATTTTTTATATTCATCAGTTCCGGCATAACCCGGTGTATCATCTGGCCTTCGGTCTCGGTGGTGTTGATGGATTCCCCTGCACCCTGCAGGAGTGAACGGGTTCCCTTGGCAAGGGTCATCTTTTCCCGCAGCATAAATGCGTGGTAATTGGTGATAACGATCTTTGCCTTTTTTATATCCTGCAGCATATCCGGCGGAACCAGCTCGCGGCTTTCGTAATAACTGTCGGGATCAGCCGGCTGGAGTACCCGCAGACGGTCCCGTATGGTGATGCCCGGAGTGACCACCAAAAAGCCCCTGGTAAAACGTTTGCTCTGGGGGCGGCGTACCGCATTGATGGTCTGCCAGGCGATGATCATGGCCATGACGGTGGTTTTACCGGAACCGGTGGCCATTTTCAGGGCGATGCGGAATAAAGACGGAGGGGAACCTCGGCCTGCGGCCTCGGCGTCGGTTCCGGGATTTGCAATCGCATTGGCGTCTTTTATAAAACCGAGCAGGGCGCTTTCTTTTTTACCAAGAACGGGAGCCACTTCGCTAAGCCAGATAAGTGTTTCAACGGCTTCTATCTGGCAGAAAAAGGGGCGTATGCCGGTGAAGTTGTAATGCCTCCAATGTTGCAATAAACGGGCGGTTTCGGGGGTAACTTTCCAGTCTGCGGGATCGGGCAAGCGCCGCCATGCATCAACATGATCGCGCACGGCATTGATCAAGGTTATTGAATCGTATTTCTGATCATCCGATGAAAGGCCTTCGCCTTCCTCATTGCTGTAAAGGTCTAATGCTCCCTGAGCCGACGGTGTTGATTGTTTTCCTTTTTGCTTGCGGGATTTTGGTATGGGGGTGATGAATTCCGCCCGGCGGCGGCTTTCGATTATTTTTTGGGTCGGCTGTCCCTGGGCATCAAGTTCCCAGTGGCGGTTGGGATAAGCGTAGGGTGAATTGAGAATAGGACGGTCAAAGAAGGGATCAACCATTGGTAGGCCTGGGAAATTGGCATTTCTCCTCAAACTTGACAAAAATGGCCATGGATACCTCTTATTTTGAACCCTTTTTAACAGAATAGCATAAAAAAGAATACATCGACAAGGCAAATAGTCACGACAAACGCATGAAAGAAACGATATACTCTTTCTTAACGCTTCATACGTTTGTCATAAGATACTTGACATCTTTTTTAAAAAAAGACTATCGTTTTTTCAGGCGATGGTATGAAAAAATTTGACCGCCTGTGGTCACAAACCGTATATATCCTCATTTTTTTGTTAATCCTGGTAAGTATTATTGCGCCTAATAAGGATATATTTCTGCAGTATCCAAATTTTTATAATGGATCAGGGAATAGATCGGTTTTGTTGTCTTTTCCCGAAAGTGAAGAGCAGGCTTTCCTTAATACCCGCCAGGTATACCGTGCGGTGTTTGGAAAGGCTCAAATCTTCAGGTATTTCATGTTTATAATCCCGGCGCTTTTGCTCCTCTTCAAAACATTCAAGTCATCCGTTTTGGTCTGTTCATCCCTGTTTATTTACCTGATTAAACGATTTAATATATCTCTCCTTGCCTTTTCTTTGGGCGGCCGCGCCCCTCCCCGTATCTGAGCAAATTCGATCATTTCGTGAGTATTCTTACCAACGGTATCCTTAAACCGGATTTTTAGTTGGTGATGAGCCTGAACGTACTGGCATCGCAGGCAAACCCCTAATAATAAGGAGATAAAGGGTGGATAAGAAATATTATTATCTGATTGCACAGCTTCCTTCGCTGCAATACGGCGAGAAGGCGCCCTACACTCCCGATGAGTTTCGGGAACAATGTAAGGCAGTACTTTCAAAGCACGATTATGCAGTACTGCACTACTGCACCATGGATATGTCAATCCTTGAGGATGCCCCGAAAACCAATTCGGTCTTTATTAACGCATGGGTGGCCCGTGAGTGTACCCTGGGTTACACCCTGTCCCATTTACGTGCAGCCAAGCTTAAACGGGGCGATGATGAGAATCCTGAAGAATTACCCCACGATGTTCCCCGCGCCGAAGCGGCAGCCCACGCGGCTTTTGCCATGGGTAATCCGCTTGAGGCGGAATTATTCCTTGATGAGGGCCGCTGGGAAGCCATTGAAGCCATGCAGGGATATAAACCCTTTTCCGCAGACGTAATTTTTGCCCATGCTTTAAAACTGTTACTTATGCAAAGAAGATTTTCTTTTAATCCGGAAGAAGGCCTGGAAGCGTATACAGCTTTGTACACATCAATCCTGCAAAGGGCGGAAACGATATGATCGTACCGATGAAAAAAATTTCCATCATTGTTCTGGATAAGGAACGGAATACCGCGCTGGAGCATATCCGGGAATTGGGCGTTCTCCACGTTGATCAAAAGACCGTCAGTTCACCATCAATTACCCATTTGCTGGGGCATCTGGCAAAACTTGACGCCGCCCTGGCCACCTTGCTGAATTTTGCTCCCAAAAAACATCGACCTGCCAAGGATGGCGCTTCGTCTTCATCTGCTGGTGAAGATGATTCCTATGATCTTGCCGACCGCATCCTGTTTCTTGCCGAAGAGATAAAAACCCTGCAAGACTGGATTTATACCAATAACCGTGAACTGGCCCTCTATGAAAATTGGGGTGAGTTCGAGCCCGAAGGTCTCAAGGAATTGGCTCAGGCCGGTATCGTTTTGACACCCTATGTGATGTCACCCGAAGCGTACCGCGAAATTCCCGCAACGAGCGAGGTTATCGTCCTTAAAGCTGATAAAGAAGCCGTCCAATTGGTGTCGGTGCATGATCCCATTCCGGGGTATACCCATGTAACGCTGCCAAAACATCCCGCCGACAAACTGCGCAGGCTGAACGACATCAAACAAACGCAAATTGAGCAGGTTGAGAAGGAACTTGCCGTTCTTAATGGGCGAAAAGCGGACCTTGTAAGAGAACAAAAAGATACCATCCAGAAAATAGAGTTTGAAATAAACAGCGCCGGCATGAAAAAAATCAGCCTTGACCAGGAATCGGTTTCGTATATTACAGGTTTCGTGCCGGCAAGCGAGTTGGGAAAAATCAAAGGGGCCGCTGTCGAAAACGGCTGGGCGCTTATCGCCTGCGATCCGGCCGATGATGATGAGGATGTGCCGACCCTGCTCAAAAACAACAAATTGGCAAGCCTCATTTATCCGCTTACCGGTTTCCTTGACATGGTACCCGGTTACCGGGAGGTAGATATTTCCGGATGGTTCATGCTTTTCTTTACAATATATTTTGGCATGTTGTTCGGCGACGCCGCCTACGGCTGCATCCTGCTTCTTGCGGCGCTGATTGGCATAATCAAAACCGCTAAAAAAGGCGTCCCCGCGGGTTTCAAATTGCTCCTGCTCTTAAGTATCTCCAATATAGTATGGGGGGTTCTGACCTGTTCCTGGTTTTCAGTCCCCCCGGAAAAACTTCCGCAATTCCTGCGGAGTATATCCCTCGGCCTTATATCAACGGCAAAGGGAGCGAACCAAACGGATGTAAATAATCACTTGATTCTGTTTTGCTTTAGTCTGGCCCTTATACAGCTCTCTATTGCCCATATTAAAGGGATATTCAGGTATATCAAGTCATTGCGGGTTTTTGGTGAAATCGGTCAGGTACTCATGCTTTTCGGGATGTATGATGTGATACTTTTCCTGGTTATTGATCCGGAATATGAGGTTTTCCAAAAAATTAATGAGGGATGGGGCCTCATGCAGGCGCTCTACCTTTTGATTGCCGGATTTGTTCTTAAATTTATTTTTGCTTATTATGAAGGGAATCTTGTCCAATCAATTTTATCAAGCGTAAAGAATATTATATCCGTAGTTTTGGGGATTGCCAATGTTTTTTCCGATATTATGTCGTATATCAGGCTGTGGGCGGTAGGGCTGGCCGGCGCTTCAATTGCAGTTACGGTAAACAC
>JAISJS010000211.1 GCA_031261385.1 Treponema sp. | reverse complement strand
ACCCACGATGTTGACGAAGCCATCTACATGGCCGACCGCATAGTGGTCATGTCAGCACGGCCGGCAAAAATTGAGCAGGTCATCGAAGTCGAAATTGGCAGACCCCGGCAGCGGGATGATCCGGACTTTTTGGCCCTCAGGGCGAAAATCCTGCAGATTCTTCACTTCGCGGGTTCGCGGCATGAGCCGGAATACAATCTTTAAAATTGCTTCAACTGAAGCTTTTTTATAAAAACCGCCATAGACGGGGTTAATTATCTTCTTAAGGAGAGGTGTATGAAAAAGAACAGGTTTCTGTTTTTAGCGGGTTTTTTGGCGCTTGCGGTTTTATTTCCGTTCAGCGCATTTGCAGGCGGCCAGGCGGCGAAAGGTCCTGCCGGGGAAGAAGACCTGAACTATGTGGTTAAAATCGCGCGCAGCGTAACCAATGGATTGTGCAGCGCTCCGCTTTTTATTGCCGAAGCTCTCGGTTACTACGAAGAAGAGGGGCTTAAATGGGAAGCTGTTTTCCAGTCGTCCGGTGATGCCCAGATGAATATTACCACCGGGAAAACCGATGTAACCACAGGTCTTATCGCAACTACCATAATGCCTGTGGTGAACGGGTACGATGTCAAAATACCTCTGGGAATACATACGGGATGCTCGAAGATCCTGGTCAGGGGCGATTCGGGTATTACCGACATCTTCCAACTGATTGGCAAGAAAGTAGGCACCAGTTCGTTAAACGGAAGCGGCGTCATTTTGCTTCAAAGGACTCTTGGCGAAGCAGGTTACAAGATTCTTCCCCCGAACGCGGATTTTGATCTTGTCGTATTCCAGTCTTCGGATCTTCCCCTGGCCATTTCAAATGGCTCCGTGGACGCCGTGATCATGGGTGAGCCCACCGCGACAGTAGCGGAGGAAGAACAGGGTTTAAAGGTTATTTTTGATTCTGCCTTAAGCGAATGGTACCGGGAAGAATTTTGCTGCGTTCTTCTGCTTCGTTCAGGTTTTGCAGATGAACATCCCCAAGTGGCTGCCAAATTCACAAGGGCCATTCAGAAGGCTTCTGCCTATGTTCAGGAAAACCCCCTCAAAACAACCGAACTTATGGCGGAGAAACAATACGTTGCAGGGGACCCTGTCCGAAACGCCGCAATTCTCGCTACCTATAATTACAAGGCATCGGTCAGTCAGGCGAGGATAGCTATTTCCAGAAATCTTATAGAGATGAAACGGGTTGGCATTATTCCCTCTGATGTGGATGTTGATCCCGACGAATTGACAAACCGCCTTTTTGTCCAACTGCCGGGAGTTCCTGATTCGCTTTACGACTGGATTGGGAAATAAAGGGAGTGTTTACGAATGGCAAAGATAGCGGGAAAACTTACCGACCTTATCGGCAATACGCCGCTCCTTGATCTGAGCGGCTATGCGCCGGAACTCAAATTACGGGGGCGCCTCCTGGCAAAGCTGGAGTACTTCAATCCTCTGGGCAGTGTGAAGGATCGAATCGCCCTGTCCATGATTGAGGATGCCGAAGAAAAAGGCCTTATTAGCAAGGATACGGTTATTATCGAACCGACCAGCGGGAACACCGGCGTGGGTCTTGCCTTCGTAGCGGCTTCTAAAGGGTATCGAATAATTCTGGTCATGCCCGACAGCATGAGCATGGAGCGCCGCAAACTTGTTCAAGCCCTAAACGCAGAACTGGTTTTGACTCCGGGTGCCGGAGGGATGAAAGCTGCTGTGCGAAAAGCCGAGGAGCTTCGGGCCAAGATACCTGGGGCCTATATTCCCCAGCAGTTTGAGAATCCCTCAAATCCCGACATTCACCGGAAAACTACGGGGCCTGAGATTTGGAGGGATACTGACGGACAGGTTGATGCTTTTGTGGCCGGCGTGGGAACAGGAGGCACCATTACCGGTGTCGGAGAATTTCTGAGGGAGAAAAATCCGGATGTCAAAATATTCGCGGTGGAGCCCTACGATTCGGCGGTTCTTTCCGGTTCCGCGCCTTCGCCTCACAAGATCCAGGGTATAGGCGCCGGGTTTATTCCCAAAGTGCTTAATGTAAAAATTTACGACGATATATTTAAAGTCCGTTCCGAAGAAGCCTATGAGACGGCGCAGCTCCTTGCGGCCAACGAAGGGCTCCTTGTCGGAATTTCATCCGGGGCTGCTGCCTTTGCAGCCTCACAGATCGCCAGGCGTCCTGAATTTGAGGGAAAAACCGTGGTGGTTCTGCTGCCTGACACGGGCGAGCGTTACCTCTCGACTCAACTCTACGAGAGTCTTGAAAGGCCTGTGTAATGTCAGACGTTGAACTCAAGGTCTCGTTAAAGCATCCCTGTTTTTCGGGGGAGGCCAATGCAAACCGGGGGAGGATACATTTACCCGTAAGTCCTGTGTGTAATATCCAGTGCAGGTTTTGTAAACGGACTTTTAACAAGTTTGAAAACCGCCCGGGCGTTACGGCGAAACTCCTTGAACCCAGGGATGCCGTGGATGTTATCAGGAAATCTCTTGAGCGCTGCCCTGAAATTACCGTCGCCGGTATCGCAGGTCCCGGAGATACGCTGGCTACAAACCACGCGCTTGAGACTTTCGCCCTTATTCACCGGGAATTTCCGGAGCTTATCAACTGCATGTCCACCAACGGTCTGCTTTTGGAAAAAAAAGCCCAGGAGGTTGCGGCAGCAGGCGTTAAGACCCTCACCGTAACGGTTAATGCCGTTGATCCGGTTATCCTGGATAAAATAGTTTCCCATGTAATTTGGGACGGTAAGATCTTCGACGGCCTTGAGGGTGCGAGTATATTAATTGATGCCCAGAAACGGGGTATCGCAAAAGCTGCAGGTCTCGGACTGGTGATCAAAATCAACATCGTTCTTGTCCCCGGTATAAACGAAAATCATATCGGGGAGATTGCGAAAACCGTGAGCGCTCTGGGGGCGTCGATCATCAATATTATCCCGCTCCTTCCGCAGCATGAATTTTCCGGTTTCCGGGCGCCGGATTGTTTCGCCCTCAATGCGGCAAGGGAAGAGGCTGAAAAGTACCTTCCTGTTTTCAAGCACTGTCAGCATTGCCGGGCCGATGCCATCGGCATTCCGGGCAGGGGAGATATTTCCGCCCTTGTTTACGGTGATTTGGAAAAATCTGTTCAGGTTGCGGAGACATTTTCCCATGGCTAATAATCTGATTCTACAAATTGAAAAGAGGTATATATGACAACATTTATTGACAGACCGAGGTTCTCCTGCGCTTTAGGAGGCGCCATCGGGACCCTCCACGCCCTTCCAAGGGCGGTTACTATTGTCCATGGATCGGCGGGCTGCGCCGGCAACCTGAACAATGCCATTAACTCAAGCGCCGGATACCAGGGAAGCGGTTACTGCGGCGGTCAGGCCATGCCGTCTTCGAACGTAGTCGAACAGGACGCTGTTTTCGGCGGCGAGGCGCGGCTTCGCGAACAGAGACAGTCTACCCTTGAAATCGTGGACGGCGATCTTTACGTGGTGGTCACCGGCTGTATGGTGGATATGATCAACGACGATACCGAGGCGGTGGCCGGCGAATTTAAAAACAGCAAAGTCCCTGTCCTGGGAATCCCGACCCCCAGTTTTAAGGGAAACAGTTTTTACGGTTATGAACTCTTCATGCAGGGGCTCGCGTCAAAGTACATCAAATTCCAGCAGAAAAAAGATATCCGCACGGACAATATACTCGGGATCGTTCCGGCCTTCGATATTTTCTGGAAAGGCAATCTCCGTGAAATCAAACGGCTCATCAGCAAACTCGACTTAAAGGTAAATACCTTTTTCGGG
>JAISJS010000163.1 GCA_031261385.1 Treponema sp. | reverse complement strand
TTAAACAGTATTTCTATCTCTTTTTCCGAAAGGCTCGCCGTTGGTTCGTCAAATGCAATGATACCGGAGTCCCTGTGTACGGCCTTCATTATCTCTACCATCTGCTGGTGGGCAATGCTCAGGGAGCCGACTCTTGCTTCGGGTTTTATATCAAGGCCGAAACGGGCGGCAATGTCCTGGGTCTTTTTATTCATAAGCTCAAAGTCAACAATGCCGCCGTTTCTTTTCGGCCAGTCACCGAGAAATACATTTTCAGCAACCGTCATGTTTTGTACTATCTGACGTTCCTGGTATATGATGCTGATACCACAGAGTATGGCGTCTTTGGGTTTTTGAAAATGTTTTACATCCCCATCAATTACAAATTCACCCTTGTCGGGGATGTAGTCGCCGCCCAGTATTTTCAGGAGTGTTGACTTTCCCGCCCCGTTTTCACCCATGAGGGCATACACAAATCCTTTCTTCGCAGAAAACGAAATATTGCTCAGAGCCCGTACCCCAGGGAAGTATTTACTTATGTTCCTGAATTCCACAATATCAGCCAATTGAATACACTCCTCTTCCTGTAAAAATCAGGCAAATTCCAGCATGCGCTTGCGGTAGTGGAGGTAGTTTTCAAAGCTTACCTCTTCGGGCACCCCGTGATCGCAGGTGGGTATGTACCCTCCCCGCTTCTTCATAACAGGCATAATGCGGTCAACTTCACGGTCTATAGCATCCTTCCCCTTGGCCATAATCCGCTTGTCAAAACCACCATGTATGAGAAGCCAGGGGTACTCTTTGGCGGTACGCACCACATCGCTGCCCGAAGCAACCTCGAAGGGACTTAAGTAATCCATGCCCAATTCATGGTAGAGAGGGATGGCAGGATCAGAAAAACCATCCGTATCCACCTGGAAATGGAGCCTCCGGGTCTTGTCCAACTGCCGGGATTTCACGTTGGCAAGAAGCTGCTGGTAATAGGGAAAGAGAAATTCCCGTATCATATCAACGGAAATTAAAAAGCCATGGTTGTAACAGATATCCTCGCCGATAAAAACTTCGTCAAAGACCACTTCTTTTTGGATGCGGGTGTATACAGAGTCGGCCAGTTTGAGCCATGCCTCCATGCAGCGGTGTATAAGCTGTGGATTGTCATAAAGGAGATACATGATATCCACGGGCCCCATAAGGCTGCGGAGGTACATGTAACCGCCCACGAGGTTTGCGCAGATAACCTGCCCTTCGGCAGCCGCTGCCTTGGCTCCGGCTACGGCCTTCTCTATACCCGGAAGCCGTTCAGGGCTTTTTGGATCCATACGCCAGAGGCATTTTTCTTCCCAGCTTTTTATATCCTTTACCGGATGATCCACATATTCGGGCATAAAGCCGCTCCGCCGGTTCTTAAAACACTTTACGCTTCGGCCCGCAAAATCCTGAACCAGTTCGTATTCTCCCTGATCTTCCAAAACCTTATCTTCAAAGATGGGACAAAAACCAGCTTCGCACCAGCCAAGATTTCCGATGCTGAATTTCCCCGGAGGATCAAAACCGAAAAGTTCGGATAGTTCCTTATTGCTCACCTTTGCGCTTAAATGCCCTTCGGCCTTCCAGCGATCCATGGAATAGAAACCGAATTCTTTTTGATAGACAGGAGCATCGGGTTTCATGGCGTAAAAATCCCGCATCTTTTTTGCGCCAAGAGACATGGCGCTATAAGGGGGAAGGGTTATCAGGGGGCCCATCATTCAATAAAAAAGGGCGCAGTCCAGGCCCTGGCTCCGTCTTCCCGGTATGCTTCGGCGCGGACATAACCCTCATCCCCATGGACCGCATAAGAAACCCTCTCCTCCGGCGCCGATGTTACTGTTTCTTCAAGGAGTTTCCCTTCCTTGCCTATAAAACGAAAAATGGTTTTCTGTATCCTTTTTGAAGACGGCGCAAGAGAAATGATATTTCCGTTTACCTCAATATCTTTAAGAAATACTCCTGCTGCCGCGTAAAAACTTCCTGCCCGTATTGCGCCGAGAATAGCGGCGGGGGATTTTTCACTTGCCTTGACCATGATACATCCGCCGCCGTATCTGGAACTGTGGTGAAAATCGTCCGAGGCAATACCCCAGACCCGGCGGCCCCTGCTTAAAAGTTCATCCCAAAGATCCGTTGCAAGGGCCCGGCCTGCGCTGTTCATTTTTACGTTATGATTATAAATTTCAATAGCCGTATACCCGTTCAGTTCCAGCAGCCTGTCCAAGGGCCAATAATTGTCCCGGTACAGGTGGGGATGGCAGATAATATTAATGCCCCCTTGGCGTAAAACTTCATTAAATATGCTTTGATGGTTTTTTTCATCAAAGGCATCATCCTGATATGCGTTTATATTGATTCCCAGGGTCTGGTAAACTTCTTTTTTGTATTCTGTTCCGCTAAACATAATGAGTCCGTTCATACCCTGCACCGGGGAAACATCGGTAAGCTGAAGATGATCCGTAATCGCCAGGAAATCGTACTTCATGATCCGATCGCTGTACGTAGCCGCCACTTCTTCCAGAGGATAATGACCGCAGGGGCTCGCCTGGGTATGGGCGTGAAGATTGCCTTTGAGCCAGATACCGTCAGACCCAAGGTTATAGGGGTTTATTATGTACATAGTTAATTATATCAAATTTCTGCGGTCATGCCATCCCACCCATAGCTTCGCTATTCTGTGTATATCTTGTATACATACATGACCGATTTGTTATCGTCGGGGACGAAATAAGCGGTAAGAACGGAATTCTGCAGGAGGAACCCAGATATATTGACCATCGAAATCAATACCCTCGGTATGATACATTGCAGCTTTATTTTAGTCCCTTTATATACTTCTGATACTGAGGCAGCCAATTCCTTTCGGCTTTGAGCATGTCATCCGCCAGCTTCCATACTTCAGGCGGATTGCAGACTGCGCCGGTTAAGGGATCGAGAAGCATGGCTTGCTTTAGCTTGACCGGGTTGCCCTCGATGGCAGCTTCAACTGAAAGGCGCTGAACTGCAATGCTGGCATTACAGATGGCTGCGCAAGGCGCAGGGAGATCTCCCACTTTGGGAATGGAAATACCGTTGCCGTCAGCATATCCCGGAACCTCCACTACACAATCTTCGGGCAGGTTAGTAATTGAACCCTTATTAATCACATTAAAGTGGCCGCGATATAT
>JAISJS010000144.1 GCA_031261385.1 Treponema sp. | reverse complement strand
TGGACCTCTTCGGAGGTCCTCTTGCACTGGATCTCCCTTTCAGAACACTGGATCACTTTGAGCGGACTGGTGGATCACTTCTGTCGGACCAGCGGGTCTTTTGGAACGGAATATTCAGTTCTTGACAGCATAAATTATCAGGAATCAGGCGGCAATCTGCTGCCGGGATATCAACAATTGGTGAATCAAATTAAGGGCAATCTGCGGCAAATCAAAAACAAGTTAGCTACATTTGATTGCGAACTAACACTTGCTTTTGATCTTTAATGAGCAATGGTGACAGGAATACTTTCCCGTCACCATTGCTGTTCTGCTATAAACAGCTCGTATGAGTTGTAAATATTGTACTCTGCAAAGAGAATAAACTAAGGCAAGGTGATACTTATGAAAACCAAAAAAAATTTGAGCAAGTTGATCCTCGCGGGAATTATCGGTCTTGTGTTGACTTTTGGGCTGGTAATGGTTAGCTGCGAGACTTTAGATGATTTTATGTGGGGTTATAGTCAAGGCAGGGGATGGACTGCTTATGAACCCGGCACTCTGGATAAAATAAAACCCGAAGCTAATACGGAGCAAACTGACCATAACGCATTTGGGAAATAAATGTTGTGCCGGTTATTGAGAAATGATTAATTTAAAACAGCGCCTGCCAAACAATTAGTTTACGGGAGCTGTTTTATAAGTATAAAAACCGGCTTTCGCGGGGGAGTTTGTGGTAAAATTATTACTCTTACCCTGCCTTTGGTATTTTAATAGTCAATCCCAATGTTGATGAAATTCTTACAAAGGTCAATAAATTACAATTAACTCCATTTTCAATTTTTGATAGTTGTTGCTGCGTAACTTCGCATTGTTCTGCCAATTCCCTTTGAGTTAGTCCCAACTTTTTACGTTTTTCACTTATTTTTTGCCCCAATTCAAGAAGGTACTTCTCTTCCTGAAACATTTTCTTAAATTCGGGATCCTGCATTTTTTCGTTCAGGTGTTCATTAAAACTAAGCATTTTCTGTCCGATTATTCGTATAATAATACATCATTTCTGGTGTAATGTCAAAAGTCGGCCAAACCACAAAAGCGAAATACTACAACACCTTGGAAAGGAAATCTTTTAACCGCTCATCCCGGGGATTTTCAAAAAGTTCTTTGGGGCTGTTGTCTTCAAGAATGGCGCCGTTGTCCATAAAAATTACACGGGAGGCAACTTCCCGGACAAAGCCCATTTCGTGGGATACAATGACCATGGTCATTCCTTCCTTTGCCAATTCCCGTATCAGGTCCAGTACTTCCCCTACCATTTCAGGGTCCAGTGCGGAGGTAGGCTCATCAAAAAGCATCACATCGGGGTTCATGGCAAGGGCGCGGATAATGGCGACCCGCTGCTTCTGTCCGCCTGAAAGCATGGAGGGATACTCTCCCGCCCTGTCGGACAGGCCTATCCGTTCCAGCAATTGGTAAGCCTTATCCCGCGATTCATCGGGCTTTAGAATTTTAAGACGCACCGGGGCCATGATAATATTCTGCAGCACGGTCTTATGGGGAAAAAGGTTGAAGTGCTGAAAGACCATGCCCATGCGGCGGCGGTACAGATCGACATTTACCTTTTTATTCGTAATATTGATTCCCTCAAAATAAATTTCGCCGCTTGAGGGGATTTCCAGCAGATTCAGGCTGCGCAGCAGGGTGGACTTTCCCGAACCGGAGGGTCCGATCACGGTGACCACTTCGCCGTTTTCAATATCAATATTGATGTCCTGCAGTGCCTTTACTTCACCGTGGTTGTATTCCTTATAGAGGCGCCGTACAGAAATCAATTTCTGTTTAGAAATTAATTTATCGTTTGTCGCCACGCCTCATCCTCCTTTCCACCGCTTCGATCAATTTGCTTGCAGGATAATTGATACAGAAATACGCAAGAGCCACCATCACGTAAGGACCAATGGTGATATACGTCGTGGCGGCAACGGTCTTTGCGGCCCACATCAACTCAACCATGCCCAGGGTAGAACAGATCGAAGACTCTTTAACCATGGTGATAATTTCATTTGCCAGAGCGGGAAGGACATTCTTTATCGCCTGGGGCAGGACGACCATGCTCATGGAGTCCCCTGCCGTCAGTCCCAGGCTCCGGGCCGCCTCGTTCTGCCCTGAGTCAACTGCCAGGATTCCCGCACGGAAGATCTCCGCCACATACGCGGCGCTGTTTAACGCCAGCGCCACCACTCCGGGGATAAACATGGCAAGATTGATAAACCCAAAAATCCGGACGGTCGGCACCCTGATGTAATTAAAAAGGCCAAAGTAAACCAGGGCCAATTGCACAAGCAGGGGGGTGGATCGGAAAATGGCGATGTATATGCCGGAAATGGCCCGCACCACCCGGAGCTTGCTCAGGCGCATCAGGGCCAGAAACAAGGCGGGCAGCACTGCCAGACATACTGAAACCACCGAAAGCAGCAGGGTATATTCGATCCCCTGCACAAAGAGGGAAAGATACTTCGGCAAAAACGAAAAATTAAAAAAATTCGTCGTAGACATGATTCCCTCTTAAACTGCGTAATCTATTGCGATCTATTCAATGGCCTGGGCGCTGAGGGCGTCCGCCTCTTCGACCCATTTTTCCACCGAACCGTCGGAAGTAACACGTTTAATCGTCTTGTTAAAGGAATCCAAAAGCTTCAACGGATCCCCCTTCTTGACAGAGGCTACATAGGGCGCCGTGATTCCGACTTCCACTTTGGCTATTGCCAGATTGTCGTTCCTTTCCGCATACTGCTGGGCCACGGCGGCGTCAAGGACAATGGCGTCGCACTTGTTGTAGACCAGGTTGTTTACCAGATCGGTAACGTTGGACACGGCAAGCAGTGACGCTTTGGGCAATTTTTCGCCGACCAGATCCGCCTTGGTGGTGCCTATCTGGGCGCCGACGGTTTTATTGGTAAAGCTCTCCAATGAGGTAAAGCCGGCGGCTTCAGACGCCCTCACCAGAATCATGGGCGGCAAATCCAGGTAGTAGGGATCGGAGAAACTGGCTACCTTGGTGCGCTCCTCGTTCACTTCGATGGCGGCGAGCACCACATCAATTTCGCCCTTTTGCAGGGAAGCCATAAGGTTATCAAAACTCATGTTGACAATCTCAAGCGTGAGCCCCAAATCCAGAGCAAGCTGTTCCGCCAGTGAAATATCGATGCCGGCATATTTCTTTTGCCCCGCGCTGTCCAGGATGATAAACTCGTAGGGAGGATAATCGGCGGAAGTACCCACATTCAGTGTGGTCTTTACCTTCTGCTCATTCGACCCGCCGCAGGCCGCCTCACGGGAGGCCATGCCAAAAATCATCGCCGCCGCAACCAAAACCATAAATACCTTTTTCATTTTCATTTCCTTACTCCTTATGACTTTTCATTGAAGATATTATATCGATCAACAGATCGGTATCCACATTTCCGCCGCTTATCACGAGCGCGATATTCCGCCCCGGAATTGCATCCCCATACTGCAGGAGGGCGGCAAGCGGTACGGCCCCGGCAGCCTCCGCAACGATCTTTTCTTTTAGCACTGCCTGGGCTGTCGCAGTACGAATAAAAGATTCTTTCACCGTCAAAGATTCATCAAGCCATTCCCGCATGCTCCAGGAAAGACAACCGATCCCGCCGACCAGGGCGTCGCACACCGAGGGGGCGCTCGGGTACTCATGATAATGGCGGCCATCCCTCACGGAATCAGGCCAGGCGGTGCAGGCTTCGGAACAGACGGGGATCACCCTGAGGCCGGGCTTTTGGGATTTCCCCGCCACGGCAATGCCCGTGCAGAGACCGCCGCCGCCCACCGGAACCAGAATCGTATCGATATCGGGGTTCTGTTCCAGTATCTCAAGGGCCACGGTTCCCTGCCCTGCATAAACATCAGGATCATCATCCCAGCCGTCGACGCAGGTAAGGCCGCTCTCTTTGATATAGGCCATCCCCTTCTCATGGGCTTCGTCAAAGTTACCGCCCAGGAGGGTTACATCGCCGCCGTAAAACCGGATTTTATCAACCTTGCTTTGGGGGGTTGTTTCCGGGACAATGATCTTCGCATTCCGTATGCCAAGAAGCTGGGCGCCATAGGCCACCGATATTCCGTGGTTACCGGAAGAAACCGCCGCAACCCCCGCGCTTTTTTGCCTTTCGGAAAGAAGCAAAAGTTTGTTAAGGGCCCCCCGTATTTTAAAAGCCTTAACCGGCTGCTGACATTCAAGTTTTAAAAAAACGCTGCGCTCTTTGCCGCTCAGCCAGATTGATTTTTCAAGGGGGGTCTTATACACATAATCCCTTATGCGCCGCCGGGCTTCTTCAACATCACTTAAGTTAAATCTGCCGCCCTTCACCGCTGCCCCCTTTTATGGCTCAAAATTGTTTAAGATATTCTGATACCGCGGCGAGGCCGTCAACCAGTTCCTGTTTGTCGCAGGCATAGCCTATCCTGCAGGAATATTCCTGTTCAAAACAGCTGCCGGGTGTTAAAAGCGCGCCGGTCTCTTTTAAAAGGCCGGTACAAAAATCCACCGACGGAATTTTCATATCATAGTAAAGCAGCGCAGTGGTTCCCGCCTGGGGTTTCACATAACGAATATGCTTTTCCCTTTTAACCCATTCATCCAAAATTTGAAGGTTCTCCCTGACAATGCCCTTGTTACGCGCCAGCAGTTTACCGGCGTTTTTCAGGGCAAGACCGGCGAGCCTTTCATCAAACATGCCGCAGCTTATGGTGTTATAATCCCGGTGGGAAAAAATGGCGGCCATCACCTCATCGCATTTGGTCGCAATCCAGCCGAGCCGCAAGCCCGCCAGAGAAAACACCTTGGACATGCTGCTGACGCTGATCGCCTTTTCATAAAGGTCAACCACGGACCAGGGATAGCCATCTTCCTGGTTAAGGTAACGGTACACTTCGTCGCATAAAAGATACGCGCCCGCTCCCCGGACAATTTCCACGATCTCCCGCAATGTTTTTTCCGGCATAAGATATCCGGTAGGGTTATCCGGGTTGTTGATGCAGACCAGTTTGGTATCGGAAGTGACCAGTCCGCGCAATTCGTCAAGATCCGGGACAAAGTTATTTTCAGGTTTTAAAATGAAGGGGATGACATCGGCGCCAAAGGCTTCGGGAATTGAATAGAGCGATTGATAGGTGGGAAACAGGGACACCACCCGGTCGCCGGGATTTATCAATGAATAGAAAAGTAAATTATTGGCCCCCGCCGCGCCGTGGGTGGTCACGGCCTGCTCCGGTTTTAAATCCCGGTACAGGGCGCAGATACCCTCTTTAAGCGCCTCCTGTCCAAAAATCTTTCCGTAGGTCAGCCGCCGGGAACAGAACTCATTAAAAAAAGCGGCCTTGTCCTCACCGGTAATTTCAAAAAGCTCATCGATGGAAACGGAATCCACGCAGGTCTCCGCAATGTTGAATTTGGCGGATTCCTCATACGCGTTCATCCATTCTTCAATTTTAAAGGCGCTGATTTTCATACGCTCCCCTTTATCAACTCCCCAATCTGCTCCCCCGCAATCTTTGGATCGGCCCTGCCGTTTGTGGCCTGCAGCACCTTTCCCACAAGAAAGGCGGTGAGCGTTTGGCTTCGCTTCTCATTGCCGGCGGTAATAGCCGCACGGACATCTTCAAAAACCGCGCCCTCTTTGGCGTACACTTCCTGTACCGCCTTGGCGATTAGAGCCGGATCGGTAATAAGTTCCCAGCCCTTTTCTTTGATAATTACTTCGGGATCACGGTCCTCTTTGAGCGCCGCCTCCACCGTCTGTTTGGCGTTTTTTCCCGACACCTGTCCCCGGCTCAAAAGATCCACAAGGCTTGCAAGCCGCGCCGGGGTAAGTTTAAAATTTCCGATGCCGGCCTGTGCGATGCCGTCCCGGTTAAGGAGGTGCTTGATATCGGAAAGCAGCCAATTAACAATGTGGAGCGCGGCGGATTTCTTTTCCATACCGCGCTTGCCTGCCTCAGAAACCGCTTCTTCAAAATAATCGGCCTGGGCCTTTTCCTCGCAGACAAGATCGGCCTGTTCGCTGTTCAAGCCGTATTCACTTATAAAACGTTTCATCCTCGGTGCGGGAAGTTCTACCAAAGCCTTATCCACCGAGGCAAGAAATTCCGCATCGGGTGCAAAGACCGGAATATCCGGTTCGGGGAAGTAACGGTAATCCTGCGCGTTTTCTTTGGTACGCATCGGCTCGGTTTGATCGCGGTTTTCGTTCCAGAGCCGGGTCTCCTGAACGACGGTCTTGCCCGCGTCAAGAAATTCTCCCTGCCGCTGTATTTCGTAATTAAGGCCAAGCCGCACAAAGCGGGACGAGTTAAGGTTTTTGATCTCGACCTTTCTGCCAAGACCCTTGCCGGGAAGATTGATGGAAACGTTCGCGTCGGCGCGGAGACTCCCCTCCTCCATGTTGCCGTCACAGACGCCAAGGTAACGGACCGTGCGGCGCAGCTGCTGGATAAAAAGTTCCGCCTCCTCACCGGTTTCCATATCGGGCTCGGTGACGATTTCCAAAAGCGAAACCCCTGCGCGGTTATAGTCCAAAAGCGAAGCGGTGCCGGAATGGATCATCTTTCCCGCATCTTCTTCAAGGTGACACTCCTTGATCCGCACCCGTTTTTTAATTTGCTGTCCGCCGTTAACGCCTTCAAGATCAACGTAGCCTTCCTGACCCAACGGAGACGCAAACTGCGAGATCTGATAATTCTTGGTCATGTCGGGATAGAAATATTGCTTGCGCTCGAACCATGTTTTTTCGGGGATGTGACAGTTAAGACTTTTGGCTACCATACAGCCCATACGCATTGACTCGATGTTGAGGCTCGGCAACACGCCGGGGTAACCCATGCACACGGGACATATATTGGTATTGGGCTCATCGCCGAATGCGGAACGGCAGCCGCAGAAAACTTTTGTTTTGGTTAAAAGATGTATATGGACTTCAAGTCCGATAAATGACTGGTATTGCATGATTAACTCCAAAAGGCCTTGAATCCCGCAGGATGGGGGAAGGGATATTTTTTTTCGTATCCTTCCGCAATATCAAAAAGGGCTGCCTCGGCAAAGGCCCTGCCCAAAAGCTGTACGCCGACCGGCAGCCCGCCTTCCACCGATGCGGGGAAGGAAAGCGCGGGGAGCCCCGCAAGGTTGGCGCAGCAGGTGTAGAGGTCAGCCGCCTTCTGTGCAAAGGGACTCAATGCGTTGGGGCTCCGGTCAAAGGCCCGTGTCGGAAACACGGGAAGCAGGATCGCGTCAACGTTCGGTTTTGCCGTTTCAGAATAATCTGCAGAGCCGAGGAGTTCTTCAAAGTTTCGCGTAATGCCGCTTCTTATGCGCTGCGCTCGTAAATAGTATCGATCCTGAAAACCGGAACGGAGCACAAAAGTCCCCAAAAGGATACGCAGTTTTACTTCGGCGCCGAAACCCGCTTCCCGCGCCTTGTCGATAAGGTCCTCGGGGTTCTCCGCCCATGCGGGGCGGGCGCCATAGCGTATGCTGTCAAAGCGGGCCAGGTTTGCGCTGGCCTCTGCGGTGGCGATCGTGTAATATGCGGGAACGCCGTATTTAAGGCTCGGGACTTCAACATCAACAAGTGTATGCCCGAGTTCCGCAAGGCGCTGTTTGGCTAGTTCAAAACCGCAGCGCACTTCATCTTCCAATATGGCAGCCTGTGCGGCGGTTTCAAGTGAGGCGTCGCCTGAATCATTCGCCGCAGAAGCGATTGCTGCAATTTCCAGCGAAATTGCCTGTGCGATGGCCTCGGGGGAAAGCACGCCGATGATTTTTCCTGTGCCCTCCGCTGCATGTAAGCCGGCTGTGTCCGCGTTAAGCGCAGGCGCGCCCGCAGGGGCTTCACGGGTAGTTTGGTCTAAAGGATCAAGACCGCGGATGACTGAAAAAACCGAACGGCAGCGGGCAACGGTGTCCGACAAAATGCCCGGCGTCTCCAGGCTTGAAGCATAGGCGACAAGGCCGAAACGGGAACAGGCGCCGTAGGTCGGCTTGAGTCCCACCACCCCGCAAAACGCGGCGGGCTGGCGCACCGAGCCGCCGGTGTCGGTACCCAGCGCAAACGGCACAATGCCCGCGGCAACCGCAGCCGCCGATCCGCCGGATGATCCCCCCGGCACCCTGTTTGTATCCCACGGATTGTTTGTTTTTTTAAGGGCGGAATTATCAGTTGATGAACCCATGCCGAATTCATCAAGGTTGGTTTTGCCGATTACCTTCGCCCCCGCCTGTTCGATTTTCTGCACCACCGTTGCGGTATAGGGGGCGCGGAGTTTTTCGAGCAGCTTTGATCCGCAGCTTAACGAAAAATCCTTTACCGCGATATTGTCCTTTACCGCAAACGGCAGACCCGAAACACCTGAAACGGCGGCGGATGCCGAAACATCCGTACCGGGCGCGTCAGGAACATCGCCTTTAAATTCAATAAAAGCGCCTATCTTTTCTTCCCATTCTTTTACGTATGATAAAAAGCCTTCCGGCAGCGTTAATGACATAATTCCTCTTATAAAACGTTGGGGACAACCACAAAACGGCCATCCCTGTCGCCTGCATTATTGATCAAATTTTCCGGGAGCGTATTGGAAACATCAGTATGAATATTATTCTGAATAGCATTATCCGGCCTGAAAAAACCTGCGTCAACGGTGCGGACAGCGGCGGCTTCTTTGACGGTCTCGTCCCTGTCGGCCGCCTGCATCGCGGCAAAATACCCGAGCATTTGTTCAAAAGCGGGAAACGCAGCGGCAAGCTCTTTCTCACCCATGTTAAGGTGAGCCAGGGCGGCAGTTTCCTGTAAATCTTCAATTTTCATGGATTAAGTTTGTCATGAGGGGCTATTGTATGTCAAGTATATGGTATAAATATGCGATTTTCGGCAATTACGCGGGATTTACCGGTATATTTATTTACTTTTACCACAAACCTCACGAAAAACACGAAAATTCGTTGGTTCATACTGTTCGTGTGGTTAGTGGTTAATCCAAATAACAAATTGCTTCTGCAAAATCATATATACCGCCGTACCGCCAAAAATACTGATGAGCGGATTCCGCCGCCACAGGTGCAAAAGGGCGGTAATAACGGCGGCAATCAGCGCGGGAAACCCTTCTTTGATATCCGTTTTCAGGGGACCGGCAAGGGCATTAAACGCCAGCACCGTCATGGCCACCGGGGGGACGACCTTCTCCACAAAGTTGATGAGCGCCGCCCTGCGGGATTTTTTCTCATGGTCTACAGACCCCTGGTTCGCAGACCAGAGGTCTGACGCTTCCCCGCCCGTGTTCCGGAAAAATAAAAAGGGAAAAGCCCGGCAGAAAAAGATCACCGCTCCCATGACAAAGGTGAGAACAAGCGCCTGCGGTATCGTGAGCATGGTCAAGTCTACCTTATAAGAGAAAAACCACCAACCCCACGAACAACACTAATTTATTAAAATCATGGTATTCCTTTGTCACTTCTACTATACTTTGAAATATGAATAAACCAAAAATTGGCATTTTTACCGGCAGTCTGCGCAAAGAATCTTTTTGTAAAAAAACTGCACGGGTAATCAGCGGGATGTTGAATGATTCCTTCGATATCAAATCGATGGAAATCGGTAATCTTGTAATCTTCAATCAGGATTATGATGATGAAGACCGCCCCCCTGCGGAATGGCAGAAATTTCGGGAGGAGGTTAAATCCCTGGACGGCTTTCTGTTTGTCACCCCCGAATACAACCGTTCTTTTCCGCCGGTATTGAAAAACGCCCTGGATATTGCGTCCCGGCCCTATGGACAAAATGTCTGGTCAGGCAAGCCCGGGGCGGTTATCAGCGTAACGCCCGGTAAGCTCGGGGCCTTCGGCGCCAATCAGCAGCTGCGCCAAACTCTGATGTTCCTCAACATTTTTTTGATGCTGCAGCCCGAAGCCTATATCGGCGACGCCGCCAGCCTCTTTGACGAAAAAGGGGAATTGATAAACGAAGGAACCAAAAAGTTTTTACAGGATTACGCCGATGAATTTGTTCGCTGGGTGAAGAAATTTACAGAGAAGAAAGTATAAACAAGGATCAACCGCAGGGTTCACAGAGAAGATGAAAAGTTAATGAGCGATCTCCGCAGCTTTGGTATTCTCCGCGTCCTCTGCGCCTACTCCGTGTTCTCTGCGGTTTCTCTTCATTCTTCACTTCCCTTTTTCCGTAAGCGGCGCCAGAACAAGCGCTAAAGCCATAGCCGCTAAAAGTGAAAAACGGCCCGGCAGAACCAGTACCGCAAGGATAGCCGCCGCGGCGGAAATAATGAAAATTCCCGGCTTTTTGACCCGCAGGATTTGTTCTATCATCAAAACGATAAACAGGGCGGTCAGGGCAAAACTGATACCATCAAGATTAAACGGGATAAGGTTTCCTGCTATTGCTCCGATGACCGAACCGGCTATCCAGTAAAATTGATCCAATATAGCAACATAAAACATGAATTTGCCGCGATCTCCATCGCCGGTTTTTTCCTCCGGCATGGAGGACAACAGGGCAAAGGTTTCATCGGTCAACGAAAAAATCAGATAGAGTCTGAATTTTCCGGTCCTTTGGTACTTCTTTAACATGGAAAGACCGTAGGCGATATGCCGGGCGTTCACCACGAGCTGAACCAAAGCGGCTTCCCACAGAGTGGTCCCGGCGGCAAAAAGTCCCACCGCAATAAACTGGCCTGCCCCGGCGTACATGACCACGCTCATTACCAACGACAGCCACCAGGGATACCCGGCGTCCGACATAAGCAGACCAAAAGCGATGCCGATGGCCATATAGCCCAGCAGTACCGGTATTGAATATTTAAACGCTGCGATAAAAGAGCCGCCTGCTGACGGCAAGTGCCGGGTACTCATGGGATTTTCAGATTATCCAAAATTCCAAATTTTGTCCATGTCGCTTATAGCATGTGCGTTCTGTCAGGTGTATACTCAAACCATGAACTTCGTCATCACTCCGGAAGAACAAAAAACTCTGCTTGCCGACGCCAGGGAAACCATCGCCGCCAAACTCGAAGGCCGTAAACCGCAGTATCGCCGGGAAGC
>JAISJS010000138.1 GCA_031261385.1 Treponema sp. | reverse complement strand
TAACCTCATGAACAAAAATAAATCAAATCTTAAATCAGATCTTTCATTTTACTGAAAAAAGATTGTTTCTCAGTCACACATATCAGGCCATTTTGAAAGATTTCTCCTACTTCATCTTTTCTCGGGCTTTCGCGGCGCACACAGCTGCCTTCTTTAGTATTTCTATTCTATTACTTTGTAAATAGAAATATTTTTTACAAGAACACCTATTTTTGCTTGAATATTAATATGTGTATACGTCGCATTCATCCCCAATAAATCGGCGGTAATCGTTAATACATTACCTTCTACGGATGTACCGTTAGTTCCAATAACAATATTTTGCAATTTTAAATTACCTACATATGGCGTAATTGTAAAATCAATATAATTATTGGAATTGATTACATTAGCTGTAACCAATATTATTTGATCATATGAAGGGGTAACTCTATCGGATTCATAATAAAATTTATCAGAGGTTATATCCAGAGAAGGAAATATCAATTCAGGAATATCTACCCATATTTGTGATAATATTGATTTAGTTATTAGATTTGGATAAATATGCACAGACTCATTGAATGTTGAAATATATGCTTTAGACCCATCTTCTATATTGGTAAGCACTACATTTCCATCTTTATCGTACAAACTGCAAACACGATCATATATTCCTTCTTCTAGTTCGGTTATGATTGTTTTATCAAGATAATCGGGATAGTTTACAATATATTCAAATAATGGATCTTCTCTACCAATTTTACTTATTCGGTACAATATAAAATCTGTAGTTTCTCTTGGAATTACGTTTATTTTCATTTCAAGATATCCCATACCATCGGTACATTCCAGGTGAATGTATATTTGCGTTGAATTACTAACAATAATATCTTTGAGTGCTCCTTCATAAAGAACGATACCATCGTCTATAATCCCCTTAAGGGCAAATGCCCAGATGCCTTTTTTCATTTTTACTTTCATGTTTTCAAGGTTCTCAAATTCAATAATCTGTGCTTCATTTGAGTCCGATACTATTGTTAATTCATAGTACAAACATTCAGGTACGGTAGGCACTAGGGTCCGCGAACCTGAATCGTAAGGTGAATAGGCTAAAATACTTACTTCTACTTCCTCAGAATCATTTAAATCATTTTTGTCATCCATATTTATTTTACATGAAACAAACAAAATCGCAAAAAACAATATAACCCGACTAATTCCCTTAATCATTTTCTTCTGCCCACCTTTTCTCATAATACATAAAAGAAGTCTGTCGTTGCAAGTTGTAGTTCATCGCGAATATTCACTTGACAAGTATTATCATTAATGATATATTATTATTGATGAGCTGTACCAGGATTTGCAGAAGAAAGGAGTTATGCAAAATGAGTGGCCGAATTTTTCAAAGTTATCGGAAAATACCTATCATTGCCATCTAAACTATTCATACGTTGCTTGCTGGCGTAATGAAGGTGATTCAATAGAGATTGAGGTATACTATGCAGGTACAAGAGAGGACGCGCCATATTGATGTAACCATTCCGGGAACGGGTCTTGATAAATTAAAACATATTTTGGCACAGAATATGCCGGAAGCGGTCATTGATGATGACGATGATATTACGATCGACTGGGAAAGTACCGATCTGTGTAAAACCATCAGGGCAAATCAAACTCCGGGGAAACTACTCCAGGCATACCGGGAACGGGCAGGATTGTCCCTTGTGGCATTAGCCCAAAAAACCGGCATTAAATATACCAATATTTCGGCGATGGAACATGATAATCGTGTGATCGGCTTGTCGAGCGCCCGACGCTTTGCTGCAGCGTTAAATTGTGAATATACGAAATTTATTGCCAGTTAAAGAGTTCGCCTTTTTGCCTTAGTGTCGCCAATTTCAATCGGCACTATATATGGGGCCACCTGTTATAGCTGCCGCAAAAAAATCAAAAATTCGTAAAAAAGTCTGCTTTTCACTAAAGCAACACACATCCTGGCGCCATATAGAGGGTACAGGAATCAGGCCTTTGGTCTGCGGCAGTTTGCCGGCGAACCTGTCTTGTGATATATTATAGATGGAGACAGAAAAATGGGAACAGTATTTGCGGACATCACGCTGAAAAACGCGGGTGACAGAATCAGAGTTGAGTGCGGGATCATGAGGGATCCGGAGACCCGGGAAAGTAAAGTGCGGGCTATTGTTGATACAGGGGCCGGAACCCTGATTATTAACGATGATATCCAGAAAGAACTGGGGCTGATGACGAGACATCTGCATCAGGCTACGCTGGCAAATGGCGAGAAAGTTGCCTGCAAGATAACCGAAGCTGTAGAAGTGATCTGGAAAGATCGTTCCATGACTTGTGAGCCATGGGTGCTTCCCGGCACAAAGGATGTGCTCCTCGGCGCCATCCCTCTGGAAAACCTGGATCTTATCGTAGACCCCACAGAACAGAAGCTGGTTGGCGCCCATGGCGATCAGCCCCTGGGGATGATCTATTAAAATTTAACGCCCGGCGCGCCCCCCTCCCAACCATAGCAGTTTGTTGCACTTCGTGCAGTTTTATCGAAAAAATCGGCCTTTAAGCCGATTTTTACCCTACAAACTGCGTAGGGATGCCCATAAATCGGGATTTTTTACGGCTTCAAGCGTAAAAAATCCACAAGTGCAACAGGCTGCTAGTGATCTTTTCTTCAAAAAAGTGTATAGTGTGGGAACAAAATATACCATTCAACACAGGATGTAGAGAGGAAGATTGTGGCTGAGACCGGAAAAATTATCCCCGTTTCTATAGAAGATGAAGTTAGAACCGATTACCTCAATTATGCCATGTCGGTTATTGTGGCGCGGGCCCTGCCGGATGTGCGGGACGGGCTTAAACCGGTGCACCGGCGGCTTTTGTATGCCATGGACGGGCTCAGCCTCCGGCCCGGGTCGGCAACCAAGAAAAGCGCCCGTATCGTTGGGGATGCCATGGGAAAGTACCATCCCCATGGGGATGCTTCCCTTTACGACGCCATGGTCCGTATGGCTCAGGACTTTTCGCTGCGCTACCCGGTGGTTTACGGTCAGGGGAATTTCGGCTCGATAGACGGCGACCCGCCTGCCGCCATGCGGTATACCGAGGCAAAACTTTCCAAAATAGGCGATGAGCTGCTGCAGGACCTTGGTAAGGAAACCGTAGATTTTGCGCCCAACTATGATGAATCCCTGACCGAACCGGTAGTGCTGCCTGCGGCGGTTCCGAACCTCCTCATCAACGGGTCAAGCGGTATCGCCGTTGGTATGGCCACCAATATGGCCCCCCATAACCTTGTCGAGGTCTGTAATGCCGTTTGCGCTTTTATCGATAACCCTGAAATTACCATTGAAGAGCTTATGCAGTATGTGACCGGGCCTGACTTCCCCACCGGCGGGATTATTTTCGGCAGGCAGGGCATCAAAGACGCTTATAAAACAGGCCGCGGGCGGCTGCTTGTCCGGGGACGCTTCACCGTAGAAACGACAAAATCCGGCAAGGAGATGATCGTCTTTAACGAGATTCCCTATGTGGTGAATAAAAAAATGCTGCTGGAACGGATCGGTGAACTTGTCCGGGATAAGGTGATCGAAGGCATTGCCAACTTTAACGATGAATCGGACCGGGACGGTATCCGTATCGTCATTGAGCTGAAAAAGGGCGCCATTCTCAAGGCGGTGCTGAATCAGCTTTTTTCCAATACCCAGCTCCAGACGACTTTTGGCGTTATCAACCTGGCCCTGGTAAAGGGCAGACCGCAATGTCTTAACCTGAAAGAATTGATCCACTACTTTGTGGAGCACCGGGTGGAAGTGGTTACCCGCCGTACCCAATATGACCTTCGCAAAGCCGAAGAGCGCGCCCATATTTTGGAAGGCCTCGTTATCGCCCTTGCCAATATCGATGAGGTCGTGGCGATCATCAAGGCCTCGCGGGATGTAGCCACGGCACGGCTTAAACTCCAGGAACGCTTTCTGCTTTCAGAAGCCCAGTCCGAGGCCATCGTGGAAATGCGCCTTGGCCGGCTTACCAGTCTTGAAGTTGAAAAACTTGAAGCGGAATTGGCGGAGCTCAAGGTTCAGATTGCGTATTACAAATCCCTTTTGGCGGATGAGCATAAACTTCGCGGGGTTATCAAGGATGAAACCAAAGATATTTCCCAGCGTTATGGCGACAAACGCCGTACGGAAATCGTCAATGGGCAAATTGAAAACATCAACATCGAAGACCTGATCAAAAAAGAAGAAATGATGATCCTTATCTCCAACCTGGGTTACGTCAAACGGGTTCCCGTGTCGTCCTATAAAAACCAGGGCCGCGGCGGTAAGGGAATGATCAGCGCCAAACTTACCGAGGAGGATTTTCTGGAACAGATTTTTGTTGCTTCAACTCACGAGTACATCATGTTTATTACCAATGCCGGCAAGGCTTACTGGATGAAGGTCCATGAGCTTCCCGAAGGAACCCGAACCAGCAAGGGCGCCCATATCAAGAGCCTGCTGACGGTTGGTCCCAACGAGGAAATCACTGCCATCGTATCCCTCAAGGATCCGTCTGATGAGCAGTATCTGTTCATGGGGACTGCCCGCGGTGTGGTAAAAAAAGTAAAAACCAGCGAATTCAACAATGCCAAGACCCGCGGCGTCATTGCCATCAAACTGGACGAAGGGGATACGCTGGTCAGCGCTCTTTTAACCAAGGGCAGCGACGAGGTAGTTATTATTTCACGCAAAGGTAAAGCGCTGCGTACCCATGAGGATACCATACGGCCGATGGGCCGTTCCGGTCACGGTGTGCGCGGTATGAAACTCGGCAATGACGATGAACTTGCCGGCGTTCTGCGTGTTGACAATACCGAACAGATGTTCCTGTTAACCGAATACGGCTACGGCAGGCGGGTAGACTTTGAAGAATTTTCTTCCCACGGCCGCGGCACCGGCGGGCAAAAAATTTACACCGTCACCGAAAAAACCGGCGAGATTGTCGGCTGCGTAACCACCAAAGAAGACGAAGAAATCATGGTGATCACGAGCCAGGGTAAGTCGATCAAACTTAAAGTAAATACGATCCGTGTGATGGGTACTACCGCTCAGGGGGTCCGTATCCTTTCCATAGACAAGCCTGATTTTGTTATCGGTGTGGACCGCATTGTAAAAGAGGAAGCGCCTGTTGATGCTGAAAAAGATACTGTTGATACGGCGGAAACTCCTGCAGAGGAAAGCCCTGATAATGAAACATAAAGCCGTCATTTTTATCCAAAAAAGTGAAATTTCTTTAAAAATTCTCATTTTCACTAAAGCAAAACGGCATGTTGGTTCCCTTATATACCGGAGGCTTTTATGAAAACGGTATATAAGCCGCTTATTCTTTCCATTTTGACGGCAGTGTTAATGGGGATGGGCGGGTGCGACACAGCGGGGACGGAGCCGAAAACAGCGGAGCCGGACAGACGGAACGCCATAACAATCATGACCTGGAATGTGCAGGCCCTGTTTGATGGTGTTGAGGCAGGGAATGAGTATGACGAATATCTTAATTCAGCGGGCTGGTCTGCGGAAAAATATTCGGGGCGGCTGAACGTCATTGCCCAGGCGGTGGAAAAAATTGAGGGGGGCGCCCCGGACATTCTTGCCCTGGAGGAACTTGAGTCTGCCAGGGTGCTGGAGGATTTAGCGGGGGGGCTTTCCAGGTTCCATTACACAGCAAGTTATTTTACCGGAAATCCGGGGTATTCTCTGGGGGTCGGTATTTTGAGCCGCTTTCCCTTTATCAGCGTAAAATCCCATTCGCTCACTATCAACGGCGAAACAACGCCCCGTCCGGTTTTGGAAGTCCGTCTTGCGGTCAATGACGCTCCGCTGGCTCTTTTTGTCTGTCACTGGAAATCCAAGCTGGGCGGCGATGACGCCACTGAGGCGCTGCGGCGTTCTTCGGCACGGATTATTCTGCGGCGGCTTCGGGAAATTCGGAAAGAGGATCCCAACATCCCGGCGATCATCATGGGGGATTTTAACGAAAATTATGATGAATTCTACCGGAGAAATGCCGGGGCGATCTGCGCCCTGCTTCCCGATGATCCCCGTGCAGTCAGCCTTACGGGTTTTAGCGGATCTGCGGGGGAAACCGCCCTGCAAACAGATTTTATCATCCTGAGCAAATCCAAGCCGCCGGCAGTTCGGTATTTTCCTCCGGAGACAATTTCCGTGTACGATCCCTGGGCAGAAGAACTGCAAAACGGTTCCTACTATTACCAGAATAAATGGGAAACTATCGACCATTTTCTGCTTTCAGGACCCCTTTTTGACGGCGCCGAGTGGGATTTTGACTCCGCCCGGGTATTGAACGAATCGCCGTTTACCAATGCCAAAGGCAGCCCTGCTGCGTACAATCCCCGGACCGGGTCGGGCCTGAGCGATCATCTGCCGCTCCTGCTTACGTTGAAAATGATCGGCCCTTAGAGTATAAAACTTCGCGGGGTGTTGACTCTTCTTCATTGTTACAGTATACTAACAATAGTGAGGAAAAAATGTTTTTATCTGACGCTCCCAAGGGCGCATCGTTTACCGTGATAAAAGTTGCTCTCGGGAAAGAAGTAGGCAGACGGCTGGCGGATATGGGTTTTACTGAAGGGACCCCCGGCGCCGTGGTCAGGCTTGGGTTTTTCCACGGGCCGATACAGGTACGGATCAGGGGCTATGATATTCTGATACGCCGTTATGAGGCGGCGGGAATTGAGGTGGAGCCTGTTGGAGATTGGTCGGCGGTACATGACGCAATCCGCTGGTTTGGGCGGAAGAAGCTGCAACCCCCGCTGTCGGGATCGGCGGCGCCGTTACCGGTTTCTTCTGAAACAGGGGCGCATGATGAACGGAACTGAAAAAAATCTGCATAGTGCCGGTGATACTGTTCGTATCGCCCTGGCGGGAAACCCGAATTCGGGAAAGACGACGCTGTTCAACGCCCTTACCGGGGCCCATCATAAGGTGGGAAATTATCCCGGGGTTACCGTGGAAAAACGGGAGGGGGTCAGGATTCGGCAGGACAGGAGTTATCACTTTATCGATCTGCCGGGGATCTACAGCCTTACCGCCTATTCCATTGACGAAGTAGTGGCCCGCGATTTTATTCTGGATGAAAAGCCGGATATCATCGTGGATGTGCTGGATTCCACGAACCTTGAGCGGAACCTGTACCTTTGCCTGCAGTTTCAGGAGCTGGGTATCCCGGTGGTGGGCGCCCTCAACATGAGCGACGAGGCTGAAGCAAAAGGAATTCAAATTGATGAAAAAAATCTTTCCAAAACTCTCGGTATTCCGCTGGTAAAGACCGTAGGGCCCAAGGGTACGGGAACAGATGATCTTCTTGACATGATCGATAAAGTTGAGGATGCCTCAGATCCCCATCATGTAATCCGTTACGGTGATGAGCTTGAATCAAAACTTGAATTGCTGGAAACGCTTATCTCCGCCGATGCGGCGTTTGCCGCAAAATATCCGGCCCGCTGGCTCGCGGTAAAAATTCTGGAGAAGGACAGCAACGCCTACGAGCGGCTTCTGGAACACCCCAACGCGGCGGTCATTAAAACAGCGGCGGAAGAAAACGTTGCCTGGATCGAAAAGCACTACGGAAAAGATGCGGAGATCATCGTCACAGAACAGCGGTACGGGTATATCCGCGGAGCGGTGCAGGAATCGGTAAAGATCATCAAACAGCCGGATTTTTCCGTTACCGAAAGCATCGACAAGGTGATAATGAACCGCTTCCTGTCACTGCCGATTTTTGTGCTGGTACTGTGGAGCGTGTTTCAGCTCACGTTCCTGCTGGGCGAATACCCGATGCGGTGGCTGGAAACTTTCTTTGGATTTTTAAGCGGCGTTTTGAATTCCGCACTGCCGGAAGGCCTGCTCCGCTCGCTTATTGTTGACGGTATTATAGGCGGGGTCGGCGGAGTGCTGTCGTTTGTGCCGCTCATCGTGATCCTGTTCTTTTTACTTTCGATACTTGAGGATATCGGCTATATGTCCCGTGCAGCCTTTGCCACGGACAAGCTGCTCCATGCATTCGGTCTGCACGGTCAGTCAATTTTTCCGATGATGCTGGGCTTTGGCTGTTCTGTGCCGGCGATCATGGCCTCACGCACGTTAAAGAGCCCGCGTGACCGGATCATCACGGTGCTCATCACCCCGTTTATGAGCTGCGGGGCGAAGCTGCCGGTCCATGTTCTTTTGGCGGCGGCGTTCTTCCCCAATCACGCGGCGAATATGGTCCTGCTGATTTACGGCGTTGGAGTGGTGCTTTCCCTCCTGAGCGCATTGGTCCTTAAAGCCACGGTACTCGCAGGAGACCCGACTCCGTTCGTTATGGAACTGCCCCCGTACCGTGCGCCAACCCTTAGGGGCCTGCTTTGGCACGTCGGGGAAAAGACATGGCTCTATATCAAAAAAGCCGGATCGGTAATTCTTGCCGCATCGATCCTCATCTGGGCCATTACGACGTTTCCGGCCTGGCATCCGTCTGATACAGAACTCGCCTCCATGACCGAAACTGATATTTCCGGCCGGACACTGGAATACAGCGCCGCAGGCCGCATTGGGCATTTTATTGAACCGGTATTCCGGCCCCTGGGTTTTGACTGGAAAATTGCCGTGGCTTCGGTCACCGGTTTTGCCGCTAAAGAAGTCATCGTCTCCACGCTGGGTATTCTGTACCGGGTCGGTTCCGACGTTGACGAAGAAAGCGAAGGGCTCCGCGCCGCAATACGGCAGGACCCGCATATGCAGTACCGTCCTGAACGGGGTTCCGGGCCGCGTCCGCTTATCGCTCTGGTGTTCATGATTTTTACGCTGATTATACCGCCCTGTTTCGCGGCGCTTGCAACAATGAAGGCGGAGATAGGCTGGAAGTGGATTGCCTTTGAAATCTGCTTTCTGCTGATCCTGGGCTGGCTTTTGTCCTTTATTGTATACCAGGTTGGAAATTTGATGGGCTTTTAAAGAGGTGTATGATGATAAGCGGCGTTATTGAGCTTGTAATTATCTTTGTGATTGCGGCGGCAGCGGCGGCCTTTATTACCCGGCATATTATTAAAACGTTCCGGAGCAAACAGCCGCCGCCCTGCTGTTCGGGTCAGGGAATTCCAAAAAAGGTTGATAAAGAAAAACCACTATAGCAGCTTCTGCCGTTTTTCTTCCCCGGCGATGTGCATCTTTTCAAGCTCTGCCATAACCGCATCCACGGTGGCCTGTTTTTTGTCCTCAACGCCGGCGGCTTCCGCAGCGGCCCGGGATTTTTCACGGAATTCTGCGCAGGGGACAACCGGACCGGCGGTAATCCGCACCAGGTCTTTGCTTACTGCATCGTTCATCATATCGCTCTGCTGAACATGGAGAACTTCACCGTTCAGTGCAACACAGCACAGGTAATCAAAAGAGCGGATATAGGCATCGATCTCCCGCACGCCTTTTTTGGTGGAAGGGTCCCAGGGCCGGTAGCGGGTTCCCGAAGGAAACACCAATATCAGCTTTCCCTTTACCTTCACTTCGTTCAGGGCTTTTAATGCGGCGCGGTTGATCGTGTTATACCGGATTATTTCCGCACGATCTTTTTCGGCATCCAGGCCCTGGAGAGACCGGCTTGGGTAGATAACAAGCCGGGTATACGCACTGGTAAAGGCGGCAACGACGGGGCTGTCCTCGTTCAGCTTTAACCCGGCAATCGCCACCAATGCATCGGAAACAGCCTGACCCCGCCCGCCCTGCTTCCGTACCAGAGAGGAGACAAGCGACAAGTCAAGGTTACTGTAGTGTTCCACCATAACAAGGCAGGATTTTCCCGATTCAGCTTTGGCGAGAAGTTCTTCAAGGTTTTCCATGCCATCCACCCCGGAACCGGGAAGGGCAAGAGCGTCGACCATTTCGTCAAGAAGCGGCAGTATATTTTTATCGGCTTCCTGATACACATTGTGTTCGGTTATTGTTACTGCCGCCTTCGACAGGGACATTGCTTTTTTTATTTGACTGCCAAATGCCGTAGTTAACGTTTCCATATATGCTCCATATTAATACCGGGATTATTTTTCTTCACCCCAAAGTTTGATTAATTCCACAACAAGTTTACAGGCTGCGCACATCTCCGGTACAGAAAGCCATTCAAGGCGGCTGTGGTAATTGCGGCCTCCGGTAAAAATGTTCGGTGTAGGAATCCCCAATTCGGTAAGACGGGCCCCATCGGTACCGCCGCGGATTGGTTTTTGCCTGAATGGTATACCGGTATTTAAGCAGGCCTTTTTCAAAATTTCAAGGACCAGCGGCTGCTGTTCGATTTTTTCACGCATATTATCATATTGAGACTGTGCGGTGATCGTTACTTTTCCGCCGGGGAACTGCGCCTCCACGGTCCTTGCAAAAACTTCCAGTGACGCAAGCCGCTTTTTCATCCCGTCCCGGCTAAAATCCCGGAGAAACACTTCAAGGCTGGCGCTTTCCAGGGTACCCTTTATTTCCATGGGGCAGTAATATCCGTAATAGCCGTCGGTTGCTTCGGGACTTTCCGAGCGGGGAAGCAAAACTGCAAATGATGAAGCCATCAGGGCGGCATTGGCAAGAACGCCCCGCGCCGTACCGATGTGGATCACCTTTCCGGTAAATTCGATAACGGCCTTCCATGCGGTAAAACATTCGATTTCGATATCCCCCAGAGGGCCGCCGTCCAGCGTATAACAGGCAGCTGCATGGATCTTGTCCAGCGGAAATTCGGGGAGCCCCTTGCCGGTTTCTTCATCGGGGGAAAAAATGATCTCCACCGGTCCGTGGGAAATTTCAGGATGGGCAAGCAATATTTCGACAGCGGTCATAATCTCCGCAATCCCCGCCTTGTCATCGGCGCCCAGGAGCGTTGTTCCGTCGGCGTGGACTATTGTTTTCCCCTTTTGGGCCGCAAGGTCAGTATCCGCAGCAGGATCCAGGACCAGCCCCCCCGCAAGCGTTATTTTTGCCCCATCGTAATTCTTAACCAACTGCGGTTTAACATCCTTGCCGGTAACTTCCCCCGCCGTATCAATATGGGCAAGAAACCCAATCGCCGGAACCGATTCTTTCCCCGCAGTCGCGGGAATACAGGCCAGCACATAACAGTGTTCGGTTACCGTAACGTCCCCGGCGCCAAGTTCCCGCAATTCATCCGCCAGCGCCTTTGCCAAATCCCACTGCCCCGGAGTTGAGGGGGTTTCTTCAATATGATGATCACTTTCCGTCCAATAACGGACATACTTCATAAAACGCGGAAGCGCCAGCGCTTCTACCGCGGCATCTTCGATAAAATTTACCGGGTTACTCACCTTTATAGTATGAAAGGAAAATTGAATTTCGTAAAGGTCCAATTCGTAAAGGTCCAAAAGGCGGGTTCTTCTGCGGACTTGTTATCGGCAACTGATTAGCGTATTATTAAATGAACATGAAAATTCCCACTTATCCCGATTTCACGCCCCTGACTATCGATTTAAAAGATGAAATGTATCCCCATCTGAACCTGACCCGCGACGGGGTTTCCGAGTTTACCTTTGCCGGGCTTTATCTGTTCAGAAGCCGGTACAATTACCGGGTGTCCATGGGTCCGGACGAGACCTTCATCATTTCAGGTGAGCGCGAAGGCAGGAAATTTTTCATGACCCCCTGCTGTGTTCCCCCCGGTGAAATTCTGCAAAATCTTTTTAACACCCACGATTACTGGAAAAATATCAGCGAATCGGTGTTAGCAGAAAAACGTGAGATTCTTGAACAGGGAATCGAATTTACCGAAGACCGCGACAATTTTGATTACCTTTATCTTCGCTCGGACCTTGCCGAACTTTCCGGAAAAAGATTTCACAAAAAGAAAAATCTGGTCAACGCTTTTAACACCGCCTGGCCCGATCATGAGGGACGTCAGCTGACAGCGGAATTAATACCACAGGCCATTGAAATATCGGATCGATGGAAAGCGGAAAAAGGCGAAGATTTTGATTACGATTCCGCACGGGAAGCCCTGGAAAATTTTGAGACACTCCGCCTGCGGGGGGCCATATATTTCGTCAACGGAGAGCCGGCGGCCTGGTGCCTGGGGGAGAGCATCGCCCGGGGACGTTACTTTGTCGTTCATTTTGAAAAGGCCCGTGATGAATTCAAGGGGATCTATCAATATATGAACCAGGCCTTTGCCGCTTCCCTGCCCCGCTTTTTTACCCACATCAACCGGGAACAGGACCTCGGTGACGAAGGTCTGCGGCAGGCAAAGATGACCTACCGGCCCTGCGGTTTTGTCAAAAAGTATGTGGGTGTTTTAAAACCTTGTATTGCGCAGTCTCGTGTTCCAATGCCATGATTTTTGATATTGGCCTATGGGTCCTTAAGAGAAGAAAATATCGGGGGGCATAAGGCAGCTCCTATTTGCCATTTACGCCCAGTTGCTTCCGTATTTCTTCTTCACTGGTGTAACCCTTTTTGATCAATTCCAAAACCTTTTCGATGCCTTTAGCCTCACCTTTGGCCTCGCCTTTGGCTTCACATCTGGCTGTAATTCCCGCTTCGTCGAGAATCCGTTCAAATTGTAATACCGCATTACTCATTTTTAGTGCCTCCTCCAACGTTGGCAAATTTGCCAGATATACTGCATAAAGATACGCTCCCATCCGGGACGCCAAGCCCTGCCTCCTGATTTCAAGCGACAGTCTGTTAATATCGGTTCCGTCTATCCTGTCGTTTAAATCACGCAGCCATATATTGTCATCCGCAGAAAGTTTTTTGCTGTCGATGATCTGTATGGGCATAATATCCCCCGAAACGATATAAATACCCGGCCATTTCTCTTCTGCCCTGTAGTTCCTCACCCCGGTCAGATGTTTCAGCAGGTCCTGCGGATAGCGGCTCTCTATAAAGGTAATCGTCAGATCGGTTACCGGAACACTTTTCAGGGCGGCATAGAGACAGGCATAGCCATAGACCTTGTAGAAATCATCTACCGATACATAGTCTTCGGGACTTTTGTCGGCTGGGTCAGGCGGATTACTCCGCCTTTTCCCGCCTAAGAACCGTACGTGAAAGTTTCCCTTCATACGGCTCAAGCCTCATGTAAACAAGCGTCT
>JAISJS010000133.1 GCA_031261385.1 Treponema sp. | reverse complement strand
AAAATTCCCCGCCATATTATACATCATGGCATTCGGCCAGAACGACGAATGTTTTTTTTCGTTAAACTGTTCCCCCGAATTTACCCTGAACCACGCAAGCCAATGGGCGTTTAGCCAGCCCTTACCGCTTCTGGCCGACAATTCCGGAACAGTTCCGCCCTGATCGTCAATCAAGAT
Organism: Treponema sp.; assembly: GCA_031261385.1. Lineage (GTDB taxonomy): Bacteria > Spirochaetota > Spirochaetia > Treponematales > Breznakiellaceae > JAISJS01. The sequence goes on along the minus strand of JAISJS010000133.1, from coordinate 4,008 downwards.
GCGGGTCGTTTCATTTTCAAAAAAAGTCGCATCCCGTTTTCCTATATCCAAAACCCGTTTTACCGACGCCTGTTTTTTCACTTTTTTCATAATCCGTCCTCCCGATCCGTACGTTTTACTTTTTCTTTGCCTGTGAATGAATTACAACCACCACAAGGAGCATAAAACCGGTAACAATCTGCTGCCACCATGCGTTGATATTCCCCTGAAGGTTAATAACATTTGACAAGAGGTAAATAAAAATAATCGCGATAAACGTACCCGAAAATTTACCGATACCACCGGTAAAATAGGTGCCGCCTATGGCAACGGCTGCTATGGCGGTCATTTCATATCCCATGCCGGCAACGGCCTGGCCCGCGCTGAGCCTGCCGGCAAGGATAACACCCGCCAAAGCTGAAAGACCGCCGCTTATTACATAACAGAGGGCTGTCGTTTTCCTGACCTTAAGACCCATAAACCGCGCCGCAATAGCATTACCGCCCACCGCGTAAACACTCCTGCCGAACCGGGTTTTGTTTGAAATGACAATTGAAACAACGATAAAAAAGATAAATATAATGGCGGGGACGGGAATACCGAGAAAATATCCCTGACCCACATACTTTAAGCCGGCCGCATTCCCATCTACCGGTAAGGTCCTGACATCGGAAATAATATACGCAATACCCCGAATGCCCATTTGCGTTGCCAGCGTGGCAATCATAGGGATAATGTGCAGTCTGGTTATTACCAGTCCGTTGATAAGCCCAAGACCGCATCCGATAAGAAGGGGAAGGAAAAAGGCCACAATAAACGAACCCTTGCTGAAATAAGCCGCTAAAAGTCCCGTAAGCGCCAGCGTAGACCCTACCGAAAGATCTATGCCGCCGGTAAGGATCACAAAGGTCATGCCTATGGCAATAAGCCCCATCATACTGGCCTGGCGTATCAAATTAGTGAGATTTGCGAAGGTCAAAAACCGGTCATATACGATTGAGGCCAGGATAAAAAGGACAATACTCATCAATAAAAGTGCGCTGATGCTTTTTATACGTTTTACTATGTTTATCTTCATTTTTCCCGCACCTTTACTCTGATTTCTCGTTTTGCAGCCAGAGGGCAATAATTATTACCGCCGCCTTTAACACCAGGGAATAATTGTACTGAATGTTATGTCCGTTTACGGTGATGGTTATTAACTGAATGATAACCGCCCCGATTACCGTGCCGATCACGTTTGCCTTGCCGCCGGAGATCGACGTACCGCCTACGGTGACCGCGGCAATAACGTCGAGTTCCATAAGCCGGCCCAGTTTATTTACATCCGCCGCGGCGGTATAGGAAATTTCAAACATCGCCGCGATGCCGGATAACACCGCCACAATGATATATACAAGAAATTTTGTTTTGAAAATATTGATACCGCTGAGACGGGCAACCCGTTCATTGCCTCCAATTGCCTCAATGTAACGGCCAAAGCTCATTTTTTTCATTACCCAATACGCGGCAAGTATTAAGATCAATATTACTACGCCCTGTATGGGAATTACGCCGCCCACGCGGTATTGGCTTAAATCGGCGAAGGGGTTATTAAAAAGAGAGACGATTTTACTGTCGATATATAACTGGGCAATACCCCTGCCTGAAATCATAAGAATGAGGGTGACAATGATCGGCTGTATATTGAGTTTTGCGATGAGAAAACCGTTAAACGCGCCGTAAAGCACGGCGCCCCCCAGGCCCAGGAGTACCGCAAAGACGGGGGAAGCGCCGCCGGTTAAATACTTCCCCATGATAGCCGCGGAAAATGCCATGGTAGCGCCGACGGAAATATCTATCCCCCCTGTAGCTATTACCATGGTCATTCCCAGTCCGATAATAATAATCGGGAACGTTTGAATAATGATATTCCACAGGGTAGTCAGGCTGATAAAATTATTCGTAAAGAAAATATTGAACAGGAGGAGCAGTATTAATAACGCAAGGGCGCCCCAGCGATTAACAAATTTGTTGATATTAAAATCCTGCATAAATCCGCCTTAACTGAAACTTGTATGTTCTCTCGCGATAATGGCCATGATGTTCCCTTCACTGATTTCTTCACCGGTAAGTTCGCCGAGTTTTCTGCCTTCCCGGATAACCACAACCCGATCGCAGTTCCGGACCAGTTCTATCAATTCAGATGAGATCATGAGAACGCTGATCCCTTCGGCGGCCATTTCACGTATCAGTTTTTCTATTTCCGCCTTGGCGCCAACATCAATACCACGGGTTGGTTCATCAAGGATGATGAAATCAGGTTTTGTACAGAGCCATTTACCCAGCAGTACCTTCTGCTGGTTGCCGCCGGAAAGGGTATCCATGCGCTGGTTATGGCCGTAGGTTTTAATCTGCAGGCGTTCGATAAAACGGTTAACCACTTCCTTTTCTTTGACGCCGCTTATAACACCAAAACGGCTTATGCCCGGAAGGTTTGCCAGGGTCATATTTTGTTTTAAGCTCATCTGGGGCATAATGCCTTCGGCTTTACGATCTTCGGTACAGAAGGCAAAATTTAATTTTATCGCGTCTGTGGGTATTTTAAAATGAACTTCTTTTCCGTTGACTTCTATTGTCCCCGTATCCGGCAGGGCATCGCCGAACAAAACCTTTGCCAATTCTGTTCTGCCGGAACCCAAAAGCCCGGCAATGCCCAGGATCTCTCCTTTCCCTATGTTGATATCTATGCCCTTAAGCCAGGCGCCTTGCTTTATTTTTTTTGCCCCGCAAAAAATATCCGTACCGGTATAAACCGCTTCTTTTCGCGCCAGATTACCGTAATCAAAATCTTTGCCTATCATTAAAGAAACAAGTGACGCCTTGTCTAATTCCGGTGTTTTATATTCCCCTACGAGTTCACCGTCTTTAAGTATGGTAATTTTTTCGGTTATATCAAAAACTTCATTTAACCGGTGACTTATGAAGAGAACCGAAATCTTCCTTTCCTTTAGTTTCCGTATTACATCAAAAAGAATATTTACTTCCTCCGTATCAAGGGAAGAAGTAGGTTCGTCCATTACAATTAGTTTTGCATTGATGGAAATAGCGCGGGCAATGGCGGTCATCTGTTGTACCGCCGCTCCGTATTTGTTGACCGGCTTTTTTACATCAATAGTTATACCCATGCCGTTTAAAAGGTCTTCTGCGCGCCTATGAACCTGATTCCAGTCGATAAATCCGTTTTTTCTGGGTTCCCGCCCGAGTGAAATATTTTCGCTTACCGAAAGATAGGGAACCAGGTTTACTTCCTGATAAATGGTACTGATACCCAATTCCTGGGCCTGGAGCGGCGTAAGGGGATTTATTTCCTTTCCTTCAAATTCAATACGGTCCGAATTTTTGTCTTTGTGATAAACGCCGGTAAGTATCTTTATAAGCGTGGACTTTCCCGCTCCGTTCTCGCCCATAAGGCCGTGAACTTCGCCGTAACCGATTGAGAAGTTTACATTTTTTAGAGCCTGTACGCCGGGGAATGTTTTGGAAACATTCCGCATGTTCAACAGAAGTCCGTCAGCCACAACCCTCTCCGTTTAATCAACATGCCGCACGGCAAGCCATGGGGCATGTTATTTTTCCCTTTACCTTTTAGAAACCTTCGCCCGCGTCGTAGAGCTGCTGAGCATTACTCCTGTCGTAAACTTTACCGGGGTTCTGGATAAACTCCGGAAGTTTTTCACCCTTTTGCCATTTTTCGATGGTATCAAAAGTGGTTTTCCCATAGAATGGACTGCATTCAACAACCGCAAGAATTTCACCGTCGGCGACCGCTTTAATAGCATCCTTGTAGCCGTTGATGCTGACGATCTGGATGGGATTGCCGGGAGTACCGCCCGCCGCCCGGATCGCCTGGATGGCCGCAAGGCCTTCTTCGTCGCTGTGGCCGTACACCCCGTCAATCTTGTTGCCGTAGGTCTGCAGGATATTGGTGAATACCTTCAATGCTTCGGTACGGTTAAAGTTCCCCACCTGGGTGGTAAGAATGTGCAG
>JAISJS010000045.1 GCA_031261385.1 Treponema sp. | reverse complement strand
GAATACGGGATCAACGCCCTGTTAGGCGCCATCATCGTGGCAAGTCTTGTGGAAATTGTCATGGGGCTTTTTATCCGGCCCCTTAAAAATTTTTTTCCCCCGATTGTAATCGGCGCGGTGCTTATTACGATAGGTCTTCATCTGCTCCCCGTCGGGGTACAATACTTTGCCGGCGGCGCGGGACCGGAAACGAATGCCGCCCTTGCCGCAGAGTTTACCGCCCTCGGGGAGCCGGTTCCCGCAAATGTCGCCGCTATGGCATCTCAATACGGATCCTGGCAGAACCTGCTTATAGGCGGGTCGGTTTTTGTGGTGATCATGTGCCTGCAGCGATTCGGCAGGGGGATGTTTAAAATTTCTGCCATCCTTATCGGTATCATTGTCGGGTATATACTGTCTGTCATTCTGGGGCAGATTGATTTTACCCAGATTGCGGAAGCAAAAATTATCTCCGTCCCGATTCCGTTCTCCATCAAGCCGACTTTCAGTTGGGACGTCATCCTGCCCTTGATGTTTATCTATGTTGTGTCCGGGCTCGAAACCATGGGGAACATCAACGGGATAACCATGGCGGCGTTTGACCGGGAAGCCTCGATACGGGAAACTTCCGGCGCCGTGGTCGCCGATGCGGCGGGATCGATGTTTGCGGCGATTTTCAACACACTGCCCAATACCGCCTTTGGGCAGAACGCAGGAATTGTTGCGATGACCAAAGTCGTCAACAAATGGTGTATTGCCCTTGGCGCTTTTGTGCTTATCCTTGCGGGCTTTATCCCCAAGATAGGCGCCGTTTTTGCGGCGATGCCTTCCAGCGTTTTGGGAGGGGCGGTTATCACGGTATTTGCCATGATCATGCTGAACGGCATGAAGCTCCTTGCCAAGGCGGGCTTCTCCGACCGGAACCTGCTTGTCCTGGCGATTACCTTTGGCGTGGGCTTTGCTATCGGGGACAACAAGCTCCTGGTAAGTCATCTGCCCGGCGCAATTCAGTGGATTTTTAAGGATACCACCGTAGCGGTTTGTGTCATCGCCGTGTTGATGAACATTATTTTCCCCGCAGGAGATGCGGACAAGGCGATGGCGCAAAAGGTGCAGAAGGAAGCGGCGGCTGACGATTTGAAAGAATAGAGGAGAAATGTATATGAGTGAAATTATGCGGCCCATCCCTTTTCCGGATCTTGTCAAATGTATAAGGTGTGAATTTAAAACTAACGGTTCGGTTTTCTGCATTCGGCAGGAAAAATTTTATAAGCCGGTTAATGGTCACAGCATTGAACTTTTTGGGACAAAAATAAATTCTCCGGTGGGTCCCGCCGCGGGTCCCAACTCCCAGCTTGCCCAAAACATTTTAGCCGCCTATCTTGCGGGAAGCCGTTTTATCGAACTTAAAACCGTGCAGATCATGGACGGAGAAGAACTGCGGAAAGCGGTAGCTCGTCCCTGCATCAACGTTACCGATGAAGGCTACAATGTGGAGTGGTCCACGGAACTCACTGTCGAAGAAGCTCTTGGCGAATATGTCAAGGCCTGGTTTCTCTGCCATGTATTCGGAAAAGAATTCGGCCTTCCTGAAAACGTTATCTTCAACATGAGCGTCGGCTACAGCCTTGACGGTATCAAATCAAAAAAGATCGACGCCTACATCGAAGGGATGAAGAACGCTTCATCTACGGAAATTTGGAAAAGCTGTTATCAATATATTTTAGATACTATCGGTTCCTTTGAAAAATTCAACAAAAAAGATCTTGAGGCGCTGTCACCGGCTGTTTCTCCGGGGATAACCCTTTCGACCCTCCACGGCTGTCCCCGCGAGGAAATCGAAAAAATAGCCGCGTATCTTCTTACCGAAAAAGGGCTCCATACCTACGTTAAATGCAATCCCACCCTGCTGGATTATGAAACCGCACGGAAGATACTTGACGAAATGGGTTACGGGTATATCTCTTTTGATGATCATCATTTTAAGGATGACCTTCAGTTTGATGACGCAGTTGATATGCTCAAGCGGCTGCGCTTTTTGGCAAAAGAAAAAAACCTGTCTTTTGGCGTAAAACTTACCAACACGTTCCCGGTTGATATAAAACAGCATGAACTGCCGGGAAACGAAATGTACATGTCAGGCCGTTCCCTTTTTCCGCTTTCGATCCGTGTGGCAAAAAAATTGTCGGAAACGTTTAGCGGTGAATTACCGGTTTCCTATTCAGGCGGCGCCGACTTCTTTAATCTGGCTGAAATTCTTGAAACGGGGATACGGCCGGTGACGGTTGCCACAACCATTCTAAAACCCGGCGGTTATGAACGGCTGACCCAGCTTGCCGAACTGGCGGAAAAGACCCTTGGTGGTATTGCCGGGCCGGGCAGCGCGTCAGGCGAAACTGGATCAAATACAGCGATAAATGTTAAAGTCCTGAATGAACTTGATGAAAAAGTTTTGAACCAAAGCCGTTATCACAAGGAATACCGCCAGGCGGGCTTGAGGAAAACTTCGAGCCCGCTGCCGCTGTTTGACTGCGCCAAGGCGCCCTGCCAGGATGGCGGCTGCCCGATTCATCAGCGTATCCCCGAATACCTTGCGCAGGTTGCCGATGCCCGTTATGCGGAAGCCTTTAAAATAATTGCCGTTGACAATACCGCCCCGTCTATCACCGGGACGATATGCGATCACCAGTGTCAGAATAAATGTACCCGCCTCGATTACGAGGATCCGCTGGAGATACGGCAGGCAAAACTCATTGCCGCCGATCATGCCCAGGATGGGTATATACATGCCCTTTCCTCGCCTGTTTTACGGACTGAAAAGACCGCCGCCATAATCGGCGCGGGACCTGCGGGAATGGCCGCCGCGGTATATTTGCGGCGGAACGGCGTGCCGGTAACGGTGTACGAAAGGCGGGAAAGGCCTTACGGCATCGTTCAGTATGTGATTCCCTCGTTCAGAATTTCCGATGACGCAATCTACCGGGATTTTCAAATTGCCGAAAAGCTCGGCGTTGAATTTAAATTCAATACGCCGGAAAATTATTCATTAGCGGAATTGCAGAAGAAACATCAGTTTGTTGTGATTGCCTCGGGGGCATGGAAAGAAGGGGCGTCTCCGGTAAAGCAGGGTCAGGAAAAAATTATTGACGCGCTGAAATTCCTTGAAGATTCAAAAAAATCACAATGTAATCTTGCCATTGGAAAAGAAATCGCCGTGATAGGCGGCGGCGACGTCGCCATGGACTGCGCGCGGGCGGCAAAACGGAACAAAGGCGTCGAAAAAGTGACCATTGTCTACCGGCGCACCCGCGAATTCATGCCCGCCCAAACGGAGGAACAGGAGCTCGCCCTCAATGACGGGATTGAAATGATGGAACTCCTTGCCCCCGAATCTTTTTCAGACGGCGTTCTTGTGTGCGAACAAATGCAGCTTGCCGGTTATGATGCTTCGGGAAGGAGAGGCATAACCGGAACCGGCAAAAAAGTTGAACTGGGTTTTGATACGGTAATCGGCGCGGTGGGTGCGCGGGTTGATACCGAACTTTTCAAAACGAACAATATAGCCCTTAACGAAAAAGGTTTCCCGAAACTCAGCGGGGCCAATGAAAGTTCTTTGCCCGGCGTCTATATCGCAGGGGACTGTAAGGCAGGAGCGGCCACCGTGGTCAAAGCTATTGCCGACGGTAAAACGGCGGCTGCCGATATACTCGGCAAGCTAAGCCTTAGCGCAGATTTTTCCGCCGAGCCTAAAGGTCCCGCGCATGTTTCATCTGCTGAAAACGGAACCGCCGTCGGAGCCGCCGCCGTCAGTTCCTCCGAAATCACCGCCGATTTTTCCGCATATTACCTTAAAAAAGGCGTTATCGATCAACGCAGGAACGATAACACCGACGGCTTCCGCTGCCTGAGCTGTGATACGATCTGCGAAATTTGTGTTGATGTCTGTCCCAACCGTGCGAACATCATGGTTGAATTCCCCGCCGGTTCGGCAGCGAAGGCGGATATGGTTTCTTCGCATCAAATCGTCCATGTTGACCGTATGTGTAACGAATGCGGAAACTGCGCCACCTTCTGCCCCCATGCGGGAAAACCGTATAAGGACAAGTTTACCGTTTTTCACCGCGCAGAAGATTTTGCAGACAGCGAAAACGCAGGCTTTACTATTACCGCTAAGGACACGTACCGGATTCGGCTTGAGGATAAATCGGTAAGAGAATACCGCAAAGGCGATAAGGATATACCGGTCGAATTCGCGGCAATGATTGAAATACTTACCGGGAAGTATGAATATTTAATTTAAAGAAGGAAGATAAAGAAACCGCAAAGTCGAATAAGGCGAATAAGGAAAGAGGAAGAGAATATGAAAGCGCGAAAAACGCGGAAGAGGACGAAAAATAATACCTCTTTTCTTAATCCTTCCTTATTCGACTTCTTCGACTTTGCGGTTTATATTCTTAAATAAAAGAGGTGTAATCATGTTGGTGATCGGGAATGGAAAAATCGTAACGCGGGATACCGAAAATCCTTTTATTGAAAATGGCGCCGTCGCCATCGATGGTAAAATTATAAAGGAAGTAGGGGATACTGCGGCGCTCAAGGCAAAGTACCCTGACGCCGAATACATCGACGCAGGGGGCAGGCTCGTAATGCCCGGTTTTATAAATGCCCACATGCACTACTACAGCACCTTTGCCCGCGGCCTTTCACTCGGCGGGAAACCGGCAACTACCTTCGGTGAAATTCTTACCGGGCTTTGGTGGCGGCTGGATAAACAGCTGACTCTGGAAGATGTTTTCTACAGCGCTGTCGGCCCCATGATAGATCAGGTTCGTTCCGGGGTTACCTCGGTTATCGATCACCATGCAAGCCCCTTTGCCATCGAAGGGAGCCTCTTTAAAATTGCAGAAGCGGCGAAACTCTTTGGCATACGCAGTAACCTGTGCTATGAAACGTCTGACCGGGACGGGGAAAAAATAAAAAATGCCGGTATAAAAGAAAATGTTGATTTTGCCAAATACTGTAAAGGGCAGAACGATGATATGATCAAGGCCCTTTTTGGTATGCATGCCCAGATGACGATCAGCGAGAAAACCCTGAACGAGTGCATTGAAGCGGCGGCCTCAGCCGGTGTCGGCTTTCATGTCCATGCCGCCGAGGGCATTGAGGATGTAATAGACGGCGTTTCAAAATACGGTATGCGGGTAATAGAGCGGCTTAACCATTACAAGGTCCTTTCGGAAAAATCCATCGCCGTTCACTGCATCCACATCACCGAAGAAGAAATGGATATGCTTAAAGAGAGCAACGTTGCAGTCATACATAATCCCCAGTCAAACATGGGAAACGCCGTCGGGGTTTCTCCGGTGCTGGAAATGATCAAAAAAGGAATCCTTGTCGGAATGGGGACCGACGGCTATACTGCCGATATGACCGATTCTTTAAAAACTGCCGCAATTATTCATAAACATGCAAAGGGTATTCCGTCAGTTGCCTGGGCGGAACCGCCTGCCATGCTCTTTGACAACAACAAAAAAATCATGGAGCGCTTCATCGGCGGAAAAACCGGGACGATCAAAAAAGACTGTTATGCGGATATCATCATTGTTGATTATAAAGCGCCGACACCGGTAAATGAAAACACGATCAACAGCCACATCCTCTTTGGCGTTTCAGGCCGTCATGTTGACACGACGATCATCAACGGCAAAATCATCATGAAGGAACGGGAGCTTGTCAATATTGATGAAGAGGCGTTGATGGCAAAGTCCCGGGAGCTTGCACAGAAACTCTGGAACAGGATATAAAAATGTTTGTAATTATCAAAGGCGCAGGGGACCTGGCTTCCGGGATTGCGCTCCGCCTGCACCATGCCGGTTTTGATATTGCCATGACCGAAATTGAAAAGCCGCTTTCGGTACGCAGAACGGTGTGTTTTTCCGAAGCGGTGTATAGGGGCAGCGCCGGGGTTGAAGATGTTACTGCGGTTTTGGTAAAAGATGAAAAAGAGATGCACGCTGCAATCGAAAAAAAAAGTATCGCCCTGTTTATTGATCCTGCGGCGGACATAGTCAGGCGTTTTAAACCTGCTGCGGTGGTGGATGCGATAATGGCAAAAGAAAATTTGGGGACTGCCATAAACGATGCGCCGGTGGTTATCGGCGTCGGGCCGGGGTTTACCGCGGGGCTTGACTGTCATGCGGTCATCGAAACCAAGCGGGGGCATACCATAGGGCGGGTTATCAAAACAGGAAGCGCCATTCCCAATACCGGTATCCCCGGGGATATAGGCGGATATACCATTGAACGCCTGCTCCGTGCGGGCGCCGATGGGATTTTTGAAGCGCGGGCAGAAATCGGTGACCTCATAAAAAAAGGAGCTATAGTTGCGGTGGTTAAGCATACCGGAGGCGCAGGCGCAGTGGAAGAGATCCCGGTATATGCCGGGATTGACGGAATACTGCGGGGCCTGCTCCCATCGGGAATTGCCGTGACCAAAGGGCTAAAGGCAGGAGATATCGATCCCCGCTGCGAAAAGTTTCACTGTTTTACCGTTTCCGACAAGGCGCTTTCCGTTGCAGGCGGGGTACTGGAGGCGGTTTTGAATTTGTCAAATGAAAAGGCCGATTGAACCGATTTCAAGAGGCGCTAGTGTAATAAACAGAAGACAGAACCGCAGAGTGGAGAAGACAAAAGAATTTGAAGTTTATTTGGTATTCTCCGCGTCCTCTGCGTTTACTCTGTGTTCTCTGCGGTTTCTCTTCATCTTATTTTTGCCGTGGTTTCTTTTTTGAGGCTGCCCCGGCAGATTTCCCGGTTTTGCTTTTAGCCGTTTTACTTTTAGCCGTTTTAGCGGCGGCCTTTGCCGGTTTTTTGACCGGATCGGGTTTTTGGGCTTTTTTTATGCCTTTAAGAACTGCGGAAAGGGCTTTATCGTTATTTGCCTTTGCCAGATCGTATCCATTCTGTAAATTAATCCAGAATTCTACGGTGGTTCCAAAATATTTTGCAAGCCGCAGGGCAACCGGGGCCGAAACCCGTAATTGCTGCAGGGTAAGCATCCGAACACTTGGCTGGCTTAATTTGATGTCCCTTGCCGCTTTTGAAGGGGTAAGGTTATATTCCTCTAAAAAAGCGTTGAAAACGACTCCGGGATGTTGTGAAACAGGTTTTGCCATGAACGACTCCTTGATGACTGATTTGTAATATTATAGCATATCTAATTATTTTGGTCAACATTTTATATTGCAATTTATACTTGCGGAAATTTTATTTTTTTGATATGCTGATATTTGAAGGAGTTATAATGAGTGTACGTGCAACAGAACGGCTGATTGGTGATGTGGTTATTGCATCGGGGCTTGAAAACAGCCCAAAGATGGTGGTACTGGGGGTCGATATTGACGCAAAAATAGTGACGACCGTCTGGTTTTCCGATTCACATGAAGGCCAGGAATTTGAATTTCCCGCCGGCGCTTTGGACCGGTACGAAGCCAATGCCGCCCCTGTAAAGAAGGCGCCTGCAAAAAAGGCCGGGAAAAAGTAGCAGTTCAAATGGCCTTTCACGGGTCATACGGGGGTTTCGCCTGCGTGCCTTACCCCCGATTTAAAAATATTGCCATATTTCAAAAACGTTATATAATTAAAGTATGAAAAAGGACAATTTAAAAAGACTTATTTCTGTCGCATCGGGGAAGATCAAAGCCGATCTGGTTATCAGAAACGGGAAAATCGTTGATGTCTATACGGGCCGCATTATCGAAGCCGATCTTGCGCTCTGCGGCGGTTTGATCGCGGGAATCGGCGCTTACGAGGGCGTCGCTGTCATTGACGCGGAGGGCTTGTATGTGCTTCCCGGTTTTATCGACAGTCACATCCACATTGAATCCTCATTTTTGCGTCCCTCTGAATTGGGAAGGCTCCTTGTTCCCCACGGTACGACGGCAATTATCGCCGACCCCCACGAAATAGTAAATGTTTGCGGCAGGGCCGGACTTGAGTTTATGATGAACGATGCGGAAAACACCGCGCTGGATATTAAATTCATGCTGCCTTCCTGCGTTCCTGCAACTCCCTTTGAACACTCGGGGGCGTCGCTTGACGCAGCCGCCATGGAACAGCCCATACAGGATAAAAGAATTCTGGGGCTTGGTGAAATGATGAATTATCCCGGAGTAATCGGCGCCGAAAGCGAAGTTCTGGATAAGCTGATTCTGGCAATCAATTCAGGCAAGCTGATAGACGGTCACGGCCCCGGCGTTGCAGGCAGGGATCTGGACGCCTGTGCCGCCGGCGCCATACATACCGATCATGAATGTGCGACACGTGAGGAAATGGAAGACCGGCTTTCGCGGGGAATGTATGTAATGCTCCGGCAGGGGTCGGCCTGTAAAGATCTGCGGAATCTAATCCCGGCGCTCACTCCCCAAAACAGCCGTCATTGTCTCCTCTGTTCCGATGACTTACAGCCCAGCAGCGTTTTTGAACAGGGGCATATTGATAATGATCTGCGTATTTGCGTTGATGAGGGAGTCGATCCGGTAACTGCCATTCAGATGGCGACCCTTAACGCGGCGGAATGTTACCGCCTCTACGATCGGGGGGGCATCGCCCCGGGACTGCGGGCGGATCTTGTGCTGGTAAATAACTTAAAGGATTTTGCCGTACGGCAGGTTTTTATTGGAGGCATACCTGCCGCCGGGGACGGGCAGTATGTACTTCCGGTGAGTCACAGCGATGACAAGGCGGTGCGGGGAAGTTTTCAGGTTAAGGATTTTTCGGCAGAAAAACTTGCCCTCCCGCTTTCCAAAGATGAAGTGTATGTAATTG
>JAISJS010000371.1 GCA_031261385.1 Treponema sp. | reverse complement strand
CGTCCGTTTTCTTCACCCTGGGCGGAATGGCTAAAGGTATAGCTGACGCCATTGGCGGTAACCGTAAGCTGACCATCTCCGCTTTCCCGGACCCGGGAGGTCCGCAGGGGTTTATAGGGAAGCGCAATACCCGAGATCCCCGGTGCAAATAAAGCGGAAATCCTGAGTTCCTGCCCCCCTCCTGCATACTGGGTGGTAAAATCAAGTTCCGAACCGCCGGGCAGGTGGAAATGCGCCGTCTCATCGGACAAAATCATCAATTCGGGATCCGCCTGATTCCGGCCGCCCTGTGCATCAAGCAGCACAAAGCCGTCTTCGTCATCCCCATCCTTCATTCTGAATTCAAGGCCTCCAAAAAATACACTTGCCCCGCCTTCAATGGGGTGTTCACCGGAGGCCGCTTTGGCAGACCCGGTTTGCGACGGAACATCGGTCCCCGCTGCGCCTGCTTCTGAATTCCGGTACTGCCCGGTTACCACCAGATTGCCTATACGCTGGGTAAAATTTCCCTGCCGGGTAAACTGAACTATCACTAAAACAACAAACACCCCGCAGTACAACGCAATCAGCCCAATCAGCCGGGGAAATACAGGTTTTCTCATTCTACAGCGCCTTTGTTTCTGAATATATTGTACCGGCGTTCTTAACTTGCCGGTCTGTCAATTATTGTATACTATGTCTTACTATGAATACCAGTTCCAATGCCGGTAAGTTGTTTTTCACTTTTTTATTATCGGCTGTATTGACGCTTACCTTTTCCTGTTCTACCGCTGCTCCGGCGGAAAAAGAGTCCGATACGGTTCCCCAAAAAGCCGCCCCGGCAAAGGAACCTTCCGGCACACAGGCGATTCTTGAGCGGATTGCCGAATTGCTTGTCCGGCGGGATTATGACGGGGCTCTTGCATATTTTGACAAAATTGAAAAAGCCGATGCGGAAAAAACCGAAATACAACTACTCCGTGCCTCGGCGCTGAATTCCGCAGGCCGCACAAGTGACGCCAGGGCCATTGCCAACGGGATTCTCGCAGGAGAACCTGAAAATACCGGCGCCCTCTTTGTGCTTTCTGCCGCAGCGGCAGGGACCGGAAATGAAAAGGAGCAGAGGACCCTGCTGGAACGAATTATTAAGATTGAACCGAGTAATGCAGCGGCCCTGATTGATCTTGGAAAGATCGCCTTTGGGGCCCAGTCCCTGAGAACGGCGGCGGGTTATTATGACCGGGCGCTGGCGGCAGAACCGGATAACGGCGAGGCGCTGGTCGGGCGGGCCCAGGTTTACCGCTATCAGCATAACCCCAAAAATGCCGAGCTGCTGTTGAACAAGGCGGTGAAACTTTACCCCCAATGGGCAAGCCCGCGGCATGAACGGGCGCGGCTGTACCGCGGGGCGGGATATACCGAGGATGCGCTTAAGGATATGGATGCGGCAAAAAAATTTGAGCCGGATAACTATTTTATTGCCGTGGACCGGGGCAGCGTGCTTATCGATCTGAACCGGAAACAGGATGCCCTGGAAGAATTTAAGCGGGCCATCGCTATCGCTCCCGATATTTTTATCGCCTATGTATACAGCGCCGGAATACAGGACGACCTTGGCGACTATGAAGCGGCTGAAAAGGATTATACGGTTTTGACAAAACTCAAACCGGAATATTATTTTGCCTTTGAAGGTTTGGGTATCATAAAAATGCGGAACCACGAATGGGCGCAGGCGCGGGATAATTTTCTTGAAGCATACCGCCAGGCCCCCAAGGAGCCCATGTATGCCCTGCTTGCGGCAATGAACTGGATGCGTGCGGGAAAAATAAACGACCCAAAGCAGTTTCTGGAACAGGCCCTGCGGAATGCAGTGCGGGAATCCCTTGAGTGGTATGTCTTACGGCTCTACCGTGATCTTTCCGGAGATACCGATGTGGCGATCCGTATCGACCGGGAAAAAAATCTGGACAACAAAGCCCGTATGCTCTATTACCTTGGCAACTATTACGATATACGGGGAAACAAAAATCTGGCTGACAAATATTTCCTGCAGGTACAGGAACTGGGCCGCAAATATACACTCGAATGGCGTCTTAACGAATGGACCATTACCGACCGGAACCTTGTCCCGTAATAAAACAGAGGAGAAAGTATGAACAACAACTGTATAACAGTCAATTTTGATAACAAAGAGATAACTCTGATCGGGACTGCCCATGTTTCCCGTGAAAGCATAGATGAAGTGGAACAGGTGATCAGGGAATCAAAACCCGACGTGGTCTGCATTGAACTTGATCAGGGCCGCTACAGCTCAATGTCCCAAAAGGAAAACTGGGAAAGCCTTAATGTGGCAAAAGTTTTTAAGGAAGGCAAGGGCTTTCTCCTGATTGCAAACCTGGTGCTCTCCAGCTTTCAGCGGCGTTTGGGAAACGATCTGGGCGTTAAACCCGGCGATGAAATGAAAATCGCAATTGATACTGCGGATGCTATGGGCATTCCCTACACCTTTTGCGACCGCCAGGTGCAGACCACCCTGAGCCGCGCATGGGCCCGCTGCGGCCTCTGGAGCAAATGCAAACTTCTGGCCTCCCTTTTGTCGAGCGCCTTTACCACGGAAAAATTAAGCGAAGCGGAAATCGAAAACCTTAAAGACTCCAGTGAGCTTGACGGGATGATGTCGGAATTATCAAATTACCTTCCCGCCGTCAAGGAAACGTTAATTGATGAACGGGACCGTTACCTTGCGGCAAAGATCTATTCCAGCGTGAGTGATAAAGCCGCCGGGGTTAAGGCCGCCGCAGTGGTAGGGGCAGGTCACTTACAGGGCCTTAAATCCCACCTTGAAAAAATTGCCGCCGGTGAAGAATCCGCAGATGTCACCGCATTTGACACCATTCCCAAACCCGGTTTTCTCGCGAGGGCGGCAGGCTGGCTCATCCCCGTCATCATCGTTGCCCTCATCGCATCAGGCTTCCTCTTTTTTGATCCCCGGGAAGGCTGGGAAGTACTCCTCAGGTGGCTGCTCTGGAACGGTTCCCTTGCCGCATTGGGCTCCCTCATCGCCCTTGGTCATCCCCTTTCAATTCTGGTTTCTTTTCTCGGCGCCCCCATCGCCACCCTAAACCCCTTTATCGGCGTGGGCCTCTTTTCCGGCGTTGTAGAAGCCACCATGCGCAAGCCCCGCGTCTCCGACACCCAATCCATCTCCGAAGACGTCACCAACCTGAAGGGAATTTACCGCAACCGCATTACCCGCGCCCTGCTGGTGTTTTTCCTTTCAACGCTGGGCGGGGCAATAGGAAACTTCATTTCAATTCCGACGGCAGTGGCGAATTTGCTGGGAAAATGATTGTCTCCCATTAAATAATTGTACTTAAAACCGAATTTATGGTATAATCCCTCAACAAATGTAAGATTTTAAAGGAGCAGCGCGTTCATGAAAAAGGTTATGGGACTCAGGTTCACGATTATTCTGTTTTTTGCCATTTTTATGGTCTTTTTATGTACGGTAATTACCGTTTTGGCGGTCCGGGAAAGCACCGAGGTGGCTTCTGTCATCTTTGCAAAAGAAGGGATTGTGATTACCGAGCAGGCCGCCGAGGTGATTGACGGCGACGCCTTTGAACGCCTGGCCCGGACCCTTGACGCCAAAGATCCCGCTTATGAGGAGATGAGGGCAGGCCTGTATGAGATAAAGGAAGATTCCACCGCTCATTTTCTGTATACCCTGGCGCCGGACAGAGGGGCTATGTATAAATTTATTATTGACGGGAGTGCGCTTCCGGCCGACCGGGCAAATTTCAGTCCCATGGGGACCCCGGAAGATACTTCAAAGTACGAAAAGTCCTTTACGCGCGCCTGGCAGACCAAAAAATCCGAGCACAGCAATATGAGTAAAGACCCGGAGTACGGCTATGTCGTTTCAGCCTTTACCCCGATCCTCAATTCACGGGGTGATATGGTGGGTATTGTTGGCTGCGATTTTGATGCAGAAGAGCTCCATGATATGATAGAATCCCAAACTCTGCGGATGGCGCTTATCGCCCTGGGACTCGCGGTAATCGGTGTGGTTGCCATGGTGGTATTCATGCGGATGATCTTTGTCCGGCTCGGGAATGTAAGCAATATTCTGCATGGAATTTCCGAGGGCGACGGGGACCTGACCACCCGGATCAAGATTAAGAAAATGGACGAGATTGGGACCCTGGCTACCTACTTTAACCAGACTCTGGACAAGATACGGAACATGATTGTCTCGATCAAGCAGCAGACGGTAAACCTCTCCGATATCGGAAACGAACTGGCAAGCAACATGACCGAAACTGCCGCGGCGATGAACCAGATTACCGCCAATATCCAGAGCATCAAGGGACAGTCGATAAACCAGTCCGCATCGGTCACCGAGACCGGCGCGACGATGGAACAGGTTACCCTCAATATCGACAAGCTCAATGAGCATGTGGCGAACCAGACTACCAGCGTTGCCCAATCTTCATCGGCTATCGAAGAGATGCTTGCCAATATCCAGAGTGTTACCCAGACCCTGATAAAAAACGCCGAAAACGTTGAGGCGCTGACTGCTGCGTCGGATGTCGGCAGGACCGGCCTCCAGGGGGTATCACAAGACATCCAGGAAATCTCCAAAGAATCCGAAGGGCTTTTGGAAATCAACTCGGTAATGCAGAATATCGCCAGCCAGACCAACCTTCTTTCCATGAATGCCGCTATTGAAGCGGCCCATGCGGGGGAAGCGGGAAAGGGATTCGCCGTAGTTGCCGATGAAATCCGCAAGCTTGCCGAAAATTCCAGTCAGCAGTCCAAGATCATTTCCGATACCCTTAAAAAAATAAAAGACGCTATCGACAAGATCACCAAATCCACCAATACGGTACTGGACCGGTTCCAGGCCATTGACGATCATGTCAAAACCGTGGCGGATCAGGAAGCGAATATCCGTAACGCCATGGAAGAGCAGGGTGAAGGAAGCAAGCAGATACTGGAAGCCGTCGGCAAGCTGAATGACATTACCCAAATGGTCAAACAGGGATCACAGGAGATGCTTGAGGGCTCCAGAGAAGTTATCAACGAGAGCAAGAACCTTGAAAAAGTAACCCAGGAAATTACCAACGGGGTAAACGAAATGGCTACCGGAGCGGATCAGGTTAATGCGGCGGTAAACCGGGTGAATACCATCAGCGGTGATAATAAAGAACACATCAGCGCCCTGGTTCAGGAAGTTGCCAGGTTTAAAGTTGATTAACGGGCGGGGCCTTTCCTGCCCTACTTTATTATTTCAGGATTTTCCAGCAGCATGAATATTAAATCCAGGGCATCTATGGGGATGCCCTGTTTTTTTGCAAATACAATCATGATGCGCTCAATTTCAAGATACCTGGCCCTGGTTAATGTTTTTGGTTTGACGTCAATTAACCCCAGCGCAGTCAATTGATTTAATATATGCGTATCCAATATGCAGGTGTGCTTTCCAAGCCCTATGTTTCGTAAAAAATGAGAGGCCTCTTTAAACCCGATTCCCGATATTCCGTCCGCCAGTTTTTCGCGTGTTTTTAAAATATCATTGCCGGTAAAAAAATCTTTCATCAGCCTGTTTCTTGTATCGGGGAAATATTTTTCCCGCGCCGCAATTATGTTTTTGGCCTTTTGCGGGTAAAGGGCTATTCCGCCCGATTTTAACGCCTTCATAATGGTTTTTTCACTGCCGTGCGTCAAATACTCTATTGCCCTGAGATTATCGATGGCAGTAAGGGCATTCTTTGCCTTTTCCCGCGCCGTACAAAGACAATAACACAATTCTTCAAATAATTTTTCATCGGCGGCATTCTCCCAAATAATATTAAATTCGTTCAGCCGCTTATCAATAATATTTTTATTTGCCCGGTAAAACTTTTTTAGTTCATTCATACATTATTTTTACAGCCTTCCCGACCGTTTTACGCTTAAATATTTATTGATAAGCGCAGAGGAAATTTTTTCCGGGCTGGTTTCAAGGGTAAGGAGGCCCAGATGTTCCCAGCTTTGATACAGGCGGCGGCGGGAAGCAAGATAGGAAAAGGCAGCGGCGGTTTCAAGCGTTTCTTCGGGAGAAGCTGCGTTGATTTTTTCAACAGGCCGGCGGGCAATACCTTCAGCTTCGCTTTCGCGGAAACTTACCAGCAGGAGGAGGTGCCGCTGCTCAATCCGTCTGAGTATCCAGGAGAGGGACTCTCCGTCTTCCTCACGAAAGTTACTTATCAAAATAATAAAAGTACGGCGGTGCAGTTTTGCAAGGGCGTTCTCCAGGGCGGAAAAGGGAGACGAAGGAACGGGGCTGCTTTGCAGATCATACAGGCCGTTCATAAGGCCGGTGAGCGTGCTTATTCCCTTGCGCGGCGGAATCCACCTGTCGGCGGCGCCAAAGGTCAGCGCGGCAACCGAGTCTCCGTGCTTCAATGCGGCATAGGAGAGGAGCAGAACCCCGTTAAGGGCGCTGTCGAACTGGCTGCCTGCAAGGCGGTACCCGGAATCAAGAATAAAAAGCACCTGCTGATCCTGCTCCTCCTGATACTCACGGACAATAACCTTATAGCCGCCTGAAAGCTCCCGGTTACGGCTTGTCGCATTCCAGTCAATCGACCGGATAGAATCCCCTTCCTGATAATCACGGAGGCCCATAAATTCCAGCCCCTGCCCCCGCCTGCGGATTTCAATAAGGCCCCGCTGTTCCATAACTCCGCGCAGTTCCTGCCCCCGGCTGAGTTTTTTAAAATCAGGATAGGTCCGTCCGCGGTTCGTTACCTGCCGGGTGACCCGGAGCTGCCAAAACCCGAGGAATGATCCCAATAGAAATTCCAGGCCGGTAAATTCCCAGGGCCCCCGTTCAGCCGGTAAAAGCGGGTATTCAAAAATCAGTGTGCCGCCGTTCTTTAAAACGCTGCGATCGAGTTTTGCAGGAAATACATTGCACTGCATCAGTGCGGGGTAAAGGTCATAAAGGAGTATGCTCCGGGGAACAAGCGGTTTTTTCTCCCGGCTTATGGCAATGGTTACCTTGACGGGTTCCCCCTGGGCAAGTGAAAGGGGCAAAGTCCTTTCCGGTTTTAAACGATCGGTCAGGATTGCAAGCACAAGCGCATCGGCAATGATGAAGGGAAGCAGACAGATTCCCGTGAGAAACCAGATGAGAAAAACCGCTTGTGAAAAAAACGCCGCAGCGCCGAGAACAAGATACAGCAGCGCGGCGATAAAAAGCCCCTTCCCCGGTTTGAGGTACAAGTACACTGGAACCTGCGCGCTCTGCGCTTGGTTGAGGTTCATACTTCGCCTGGCGCTCCGCGGGGGGCTTCGGTTTTGGAAACAAGGTCCTCGATAATCTGCCTGTCTCCAAGGCCTTCCAGCTCGCTTTCCGCGGAAAGGGTAAGCCGGTGCGCCAGGACCGGAGAGGCCAGCGCCTTGATGTCGTCGGGGAGCACAAAATCCCTGCCTTCAAGGAGGGCGCGGGCGCGGGCGCAGCGGATAAGGGCGAGGCTGCCGCGGGGACCTGCGCCGCTTTGCACATAAGAGCTTCCGCGCGTAGCGGCGGTAAGGCGCACTGCATAATCGATTACCAGAGGATCTGCACGGAGCCGGGAGGCGCGGTCCCGTATGGCAATAAATTCCCCGGCGCCCAGCACAGTCCCCACTTCGGAAACTGAAAGTTCCGCGCCGCTGTCCCCGGCAAGTACCAGGGCGACCATGATCTTCTCCTCCTCGGCAGGGGGATAATCGGCAATTATCTTCATAAGGAAACGATCTTTTTGGGCATCGGGCAGGGGATAGGTTCCCTCATGCTCAAAGGGGTTCTGTGTCGCCAAAACCATAAACGGCGCAGGCAGCGGGAGACCGGCCCCGTCAAGGCTCACCTGAAATTCCTGCATGGCCTCAAAGAGGCTGGCCTGGGTTTTGGCGGGGGCGCGGTTGATTTCGTCTGCGATAAAAAGGTTGGTAAAAATCGGCCCCTTTCGGGTAATAAATTTTCCCGATTGAGTGTCCAGCATGATATTCCCGGTAATGTCGCTGGGCATAAGGTCCGGGGTAAACTGCACCCGTTTTGATTCACCGCCTATCGCACGGGCAAGGGAACGTACCAAGAGGGTCTTGCCGAGCCCCGGCACTCCCTCGACCAGAAGATGTCCCCCTGCAATCAATGTGATCAAAGCATGATCCACCAGTTCTTTTTGGCCGACAAAGGCCCTGGCAATTTCCGCCCGCACCTGCTCGATTTTTTCAGCGGCTTCAACTGCCTCTGCCGGCGAGGTAAACTCATGTACTTCTTTCATAAACGCTCCATAATGGTCTGACAAATTTTCAAGCTCCGGACCAGGTCATTGTATCGTAAACCCTTCCCTTTCTTTAGAACATTCTCTATTGCTGCAAGCTCGCCTTCCGGCTTCCGGCCCTGCCCTTTTGCTTTTATTTCCCTCAGGTAAATTTCCAGATACGTTTCCAGAGCGCGGTACTTTTTTAAAAAGTGGGTTTCCGCAAGAAACCGTTCCCGAATGGGCCGCAGGGATTGTTCACGTTCCCGGAACAAAAGTCCAAAGGACGGAAGAACCATCCAAAATCCCGCGACGATAAGAATTAAAACCGAAAGGCCCGGCGGTAAAATATTGCCCCGCTCCGCAAGTTTTCCAAAGAGGCTTTTCACCGTCCGTTTCCCGTGGATAAAAAGCACCCCCGGATCTTCATCCCCCGCGGCAGCCCCGGTTAGATCCCAGGACAGGCGGGCATTCAGCTCCCGCTCCTCAAGATAATCATTATACATGAAAACGGGGCTGCCGATCACCGTCACCGCCCCTTTTCCCGCGGTAATTTTCACAAGCCGTATGATACCGGCAGGGTCTTCCATTATGACAGCCGGAACGGCGCCGGTATACGTAAAATAAATATTCCGGTCAAAATCGGGAGACAGATCCTCACTAAGCGGCGCTGCCGATTCATCATCCGGTCCATTATAATTTTCATACCGCAGGCCCAGTGTTTCCAGAAAAGCGGCGGGGCCTTCATCGTCATCAAAATAGTCATCGACAGATACCACGAGAAAGCCGCCGGCTTCTATCCAGGGGGTAAGAATTTCAGCGGCGTTTTTCCAGTCAAAGACGGATGACTGAATGACCACCGCTTTTTTCGTTCCCGAAACAATGCTGCCGGGGGTTCCCTGTTTTTCAACACGGACCGGATGGCCCGTTTTGGCGAGCCATTTTTCCAGGGCATAGTAATTGTTCACGGTAACACTTCGCGCCGGTCCGACAGGAACCTTCCGCGGATAAATTTCAAAATTTTTGTAGACAAAAAAACCGATGAGCAGCAGGACCGCGGCAGCAATTCCGGATATTATCACATATTTACGCATGGCCTGTCTCCATGGTTTTACAATGGGCAATGGCTTTCTCAAAAGCCCCTTCACCGGGGCGCCTTCCCCCATAGGCAAGCCCTGCCCATTGAACGACCAGATCGGCAAACTCCGACGGGGAAGTGTCAGGCGTCTCTACCGAACGGACCAGGCGGAGACATTCATATTCTGTTGCGTTATCGGGGAAAACAATTCCGCAGCGCAGGGACCAAAACCCGATCGCCGCAGAAAAACAGTACCCCCAGGCGATTCGAATTTCTCCGCGCGCATAAAAGCCCTGCGCTTTTTCCAGCAGCAATTCCGGGCGTTCTCCCTTTTTGGCATAATGTGAAGAAATTTTTACCTCGGAAGCGATGTGTGTCTTTGGCCGGTAATTTTTACGAAAATATAAAAAAGTCATCACGGCAAGGGCAGCGATAACCGCAGCAAGGATAACGCGCAGCGTTACGGCAAATATTTGTTTTATTTTTTCCATCCAGGGGGCAATATCAAAATCAAAATCCGGCGCTTCCCGCAGCTCAATCGGTTTTTTCAGCCGGATTCCCCACCCGTCCTTCTCGCCGCCAAAATCACCGGAAGAAAATATTTCTTCCAGCGTTTCAAGCGGCGCCTGTGTTATCGGAGCCGGAGACTCCGCTGCGGAAACTGCTGCAGGTGAAAAGAAGCCAAATGCGGCAATAAAAACAAGCGCCGCAAGGATCGGGCCTTTTTTACGCGCCGCTTCTGCGATATTCCGGAACAAAATCTCTATATCCCAGCCCTCAACTTCGACTCTGCTGTTGATATAAACGCCAAACCCCATGCAGACATATATGCTTTCCACCAGCATATAATTGACGCACCAGGCGGCATAATAAAAAATTTCGCCATTGGTTAAAAAATCACTGACCGAAGAAATATAATTTTCCTGAACCAGTTCAATCATTACAAAAGAAAACAAAATCTCCCCGCCCATCAGCACGACAGACAGGGCAATGCCCCAAATGGTAAGGAAGGCGCCGAAATTAAGTCCGCCCATTTTAAGGGCCTGTCTGCGCCGTTTTGCCTCCCGGGACTTCACGTTTTCCAGAATCCGCACCGGCATTACTGCGGAACGGAACGGACTAAAACGCCGCCAGAGCAAATCCCCCGGAAGAGCGCGAAAAATAGTTTTCCAAAACCCCCGGAGCAGGCGTTTCATGCCGCAGTCCTTCTCAAAAAAACGCACCGAGATAATATGCAGAACAGGCCGGTCAAAAAGAGGCTTTAAAAACCACAGGACAAGCGGCGACCAGGAACGAAAATTTTCCGGAAGCAGCCTGAGGGCAAAGGCGCATATCCAGAGAGGTATGGCAAAAAACGGCAGGAACAGGAAAAAATTTTTCCGCCAGAGGAGCAGGCCTGAATCCGCCGCTTCCCAAAAATTCCGCCGCCGCAGGCGGAGGCCTCTGCCGGAGGCCGTAAGTCTGTCAGTTGTCACGGCCCTTTCCGGCAAATAAAAAATATGTAAGCAATAACACCCAGCCGCTTATGCCAACACCCAGGCGTACCGCCAGAGGAAGACTGTACCGCGATGACCAAAACGCCTCGATGACCGCAGCAATCACCAGAAGCATGGCGCTCCCCGCAATAAGGGGCATGGCCTCCCTCCCTGCCTTTTTAAGAGACGCTCCGCGGCTTAAACCGCGGGTAACAAAAACGCTGTACCCCAAAAGCAATCCGCCCTGGGCGCTGAATATGATCGCCGTCAATTCAAAACTGCTGTGCCCGATGATAAAGGGGAAAAACGTTTCTGCAAATCCATTGTTGATAATGTGTCCCGCTGCGGTTCCCAAAAATACCGCATTAAAACAAAGCATCAGAA
The DNA here is from genome assembly GCA_031261385.1 of Treponema sp. Classification (GTDB taxonomy): domain Bacteria; phylum Spirochaetota; class Spirochaetia; order Treponematales; family Breznakiellaceae; genus JAISJS01. The sequence goes on along the minus strand of JAISJS010000371.1, from coordinate 2,542 downwards.
GACTCCCCGCCCCCGCAAGAATTCCCCCGGCAAAGATCTTAAACGCGATGGAAATATTGTTGTAGATATAAAAACCAAACATATCGGCATCGGAACTTACATCACGGGGAACAAGAAAATGTTCCGCTTCCGGGTTGTACATCTCCTCAAGACTTTCCGCCTGGGATTCGGGAATTAACTCATAAACCAAATCGGGAAAACGGACAGTCAGAAAACCAAAAAAAACCGCAAGGCCGTAAAAGATCAAAAAGGCGGCGCCTATTCCCCGCCATTGGGAACGGACCTTTTGCGGAAAGGTGGTAAGGATGAAACGCACCAGCGGCTTGATAAACCCGCCGCTGTGGCCATAGAGGATCTGGTTCCCCTCATTCACCAAACGGTTGAGTTTTTCGATGATCGCAGGATCAAAGCTGTGGGCACGGGCAGTATTGAGATCCTGAGTCAGTTCACGGAAACGGCGGGGGAAACCCGCCGCAGCAGAACGAACCGCCCGCCTGTTTCCTGAAACAAGCGCTTCAAATTCCTGCCAGGAGCCCTGCCTGCGCCGGATAAAATTCCGTTCTGTCATGCCGCCCCCCGCTCTCCGCCTGCAAGCCGCCGGGCGGCAGCCAAAAGATATGCGGAATCGGAGATCTCTGCCGGAGCGTCCTGCCGCAGACAGCAGACAAAGACCTGTGCTATCTCATTCGCCCTGGCCTCCCCCAGCAGAGGATAGCGCCGGGCAAACATCAGGATAGCCTGTTTCTCCGCGTGTGAGAGCCGCGAAATATCCGGCTTGAAAATTCCGTCAATTCTGAGGGAAGGCGGTACATCTTCCGGAGCCCGCAGGGGCGGCGCGGAAGTGGCGCCCGCAGCATATATCACGAGGGTCCCTCCCGCCCAATCCCCCAGGCGCCTGAACCCGCCGGAGGCAGACATCGTGATAAGGGCAATGGGGCAGAGAAAGAAAAAAGTATCGGCAAAACGCAGCAGGTTCCGCAGAAGGGATGAGCCGGGATTCACCGGCGACCCATCGCTCCGCACCACCCGAATTCCCATAATCCGCTTTCCGGGACTTTGACCGCGGAACAGCAGCTCAAAGATCACATGATAAAACCAATCGATCAAAAAGAGGAGTATCAGCATCATCCATCTGCCGCCAAAATTCCCCGACAAACTTGCAACGATAATGATGATCAGCAGAAAAGCCCATTGAATGGATTTATCAATTGCATAGGCGCAGGTGCGAATGGGAAGCCCCGCAGGAAAAAGGGTAAACTCAATCCCCTCGGGGGTAAGGACGCCCAGAGAAGAATCAACACCCTCTTTATAACCGGAAGCGGTCATTAGGCAAGCGCCGCAACCGCCGCTATGATAATGGTGATGATTGATATCACGGGAATAAAAGCAATACCAATAAGGTAGAGTATTCCCTTGAACTTCCACAGGGACTTGTTGTTTCTAAGGGCCAGCTCCAGATCCTTTTCCGAATTACTCCGGAGGTAATCGCTGATTTTTTTGCCAAAATTGTAGGTAAAAAAGGCAGGAACAAAAGAAAAGGCCGCAAACCCGATAAAATACACCCCGTACACTCCGCCAAGCAGCACGCCGAATACATCGCTGATTTCATCAAATCCGGGCACAGACTCCAGAAGCCCCGACATCAGGGGAAACAGGGCGAAGAAAGCAATTCCCACCAGAGCCAGTGAGCCGCTGCTGATAAAACCCAAAATGCCGAGAAAACGGAGCCAGGGGGATGCATCCTTAAGAAAGCGAAGCATGGTTTCGGTCAGAATTCCCGAAGGGGCGGCAGACCCATCCGGAGCAGCCGGAGCCTGCGGACTCTCATAGGGATTATCACTGTCAGACATGGGCGTTTCTCCTTTTCCTTCAATATAGCTTATTGGCTTGAAACATTCTACCGTCATATGGTACAATTTGTTTTATCGCCAAGATGGCTCAGTTGGCAGAGCGGCGCACTCGTAATGCGCAGGTCCGCGGTTCGATTCCGCGTCTTGGCTGAACGGGCAGGTATATTATGTCGATACGTATTCGTTTGATTCTGACATTTTCAATATGCCTTAGCCTTGCTTACGGCACTATTGCCTTTATCGTATTTTCGTCAACCAGAAAATCCGCCGATAAAACATTCCACGCCCTCGCCACAAGCCAGTTGGAACGGGTCGAAGAGCGGATCAGGGCTTTTCTGGAACCCGGCGCCATGAGTATCCAATACCTCGCCGGGCTGGACCTTGTACGGGATTCCCGGGGCAAGCTGACCAGCTACCTTGATACCACCAAAAGAACCACGCTCTGGTATGTCAACCATCCCCCGTATGAACAGCGTATTTATGACGAATTTATCCGGGTATCTGCTTCCAATGAAAATTATGGCCTTGTGTTCATGGCAAATAATGACGGCCAGTATGCCCAGGCCCCGGAGGGTGAATATAAAAATCCCGGTTATGATCCCCGGAAGCGATCCTGGTACATCGAAAGTATTGAAGATAAGAATGAAATAACGATAACGTCACCGTACCTGACCACCGGCGGCGGCTTGGTT
>JAISJS010000315.1 GCA_031261385.1 Treponema sp. | reverse complement strand
ATTCAAGAAAGAATACAAACCGCAAAGTCGAAGAAGTCGAAAAAGGAAGGAAATTTTCTTATTCCTTCTTTAACTTATTCAACTTATTCGACTTTGCGGTTAAATTTCTTCCGATTTTTCCTCATTTGGAATTACTGTAACAAAACGACACGCCGTCTTTTACACTCCGCAGGGCATATTCCGGGTCTATATTCCACGACCGGAATCAAACTCCCTCTTTTTCCTGCAGCCGCCGTTTAAGCGCCGCAATCTCCCGATCCTTTTCCTCAATCACTTTTTGGCTTTTGGCAAGACCTTTTGCAAGACCTTTTGCAAGACCTTTTTCTTCGCCCAGCGCCAAACCCTCTGCACGGCCTTCTTCCCTGCCTGCCCGCCGGGAAGCGTTCATCCCGGAACGGTAGTCCATCGCCGCCTTCTCCCGAAACAGCGCCCGCGCCCATTGTTCCTCATCCCGGCTTATCTTCTTCAACGCCCGGTCCGCCCGCATAATCCCTTCCTCCTGTCGGCAGAGCTCCTCTATCAGCTTCGCCGCGTTTGTATCTACTTTGTATCTTAAGTATATGCACCATTTTAGCTCAATTGGCAAGGTCTCTAAAGCTCTTTTCCCGGAAAAATACTCTCTCACCATTTCGTCCATCTTCGGCAGTTCAAAGAACATCGTTACCAGTTTGTCGTTGAGGATATCAAGTTCCTCCTCCTCCATCGGATAATACCGCCGGGGAACCTTCCTGCTGCCGGGAAACAGGTCAAAGTTGAGAAAGAAAATCTGATATACCTGCTTTATATCCTGATAATCTTCCCCTTTATGCACCTGTTCTGAGAGAAGACGGGCCCCATATACGGATGCCCGGGTTTTGATGTCATCGTCTCCCCGTTGCATCTGCATTTCCAGGTTGGCCTTTTCCCCATCGTTGAAGGTGACGTGCACGTCGAGATGGACGGTTTTCCCCGAGATGTATTCGGGGATAATCTCGTTGTTCATCACCCGAACTGCTTTGATAGGGCGGTGGGTACAGCCGGCTAAGATGAATTTTAAGGCCTCGCGGGAATCATTATTATTCCCGGCAAAGACGGCCTTAAAGACGATATCGTTCATGATGTTAAGCGGCTTGCCAAGGGCGGCATTTTCCTTAGCCTCTTGTCTGATTGCCCTGGATAACCGGGGACTTTTGAATGGTAGTTTCATACCCCTTATAGGGAACCACCATGGGAGTTGCTTTAGTCAAAATGAAAATATTTTACTTTTTTGTGATAAAAATTGTTTATATCTGCAGAAAAAAGGCGGCTAATCCTTGGGGGCGACTTCCAGGATAAGTTCTACCTCACCTTTGGAGATGTTAAAGGTTTTGGCAAGTTCGTCCACGGTCCAGCCCTGGCGGCGAAGTTTGATGATGTTTTCGCGGTCGCCGGGGGGGAGGGCGTGATCGTCTTTGCCTGTCGCCCGTGGCGGGGTTTTACCGCCTTCCCGTTTCAGAACACTGCCGGTAAGGCGGAGCTGGTCCTGGATCTGCTTGTCCAGTTCTACCATCCGGCTTTCGGCGCCGGCGAGCCATTCGCGGGCAACCTGCATTTCACGGATGCGTTTTTCGATGTAGGAGAGGGACTCGTCCAGGGTGGAGAGTTTTTCCGCCGTCTCACGGGCTTTTTCACTTTCGTCAGCAAGGCTTTCAATCGAAATACGGAGGGATTCAGTCTCGCCGGAAATGCGGGAAACATCGTCGCTGAGTTTGCCTGCAATTTTCTCCGATTCCTGGAGGGCTTTAAAGTTATGGGCAATGCTGTCGTTGGTTTCTTCGAGGACCTGGTTTTTCCGTTCGATACGCTGGTATTTTTCTTCGGTTTCCCCGATTGCGTCGTCGAGGCGGCGGATCTGGAGTTGTATGCCCTGGAGTACATCATCGGAGGAGGAGACCTGAACAAGTTTTTCCTCCACCGCCGCCGATGTTTGCAGCAGGCGGTTGAAATCGGCTTCCATTACCTCGATGCGGTGCTTCTCCGAAAGGAAACGGGTCATCTTGGCGTTGACGTCGTCCTCCAGGCGCTTGATGCGGACAAATTGATTTTCCAGCTGGGCGGCCTCGTTCTTCTGCTGTTCAAGCCGGTCCAGATCGCCGCTTAAGTCTTCAATACGGCGCTCCAGTTCCAGTTTGAGTTCATCGGCCTTGTCAAAAAGTTTGGTCTGGGCGGAAAGATCCCGTTTAAGGTCGTCGACGGCGGTGCGGATTTGGGCGGTGCGCTCGTCGTTTTCCATGGCCAGTTCGCGGATGCGGCGGCGGGCCTCCTCCATGGAGGCGTCAAGATCCCGAATCTGGGCGGCGGAGGCGCCCTGCCAGTCATCAACATTCCGCCGGGTGGTTTCCATCATCGTATGGAGTTCGCTGTTTTTTGATTCTATGACGGCGGTGTTTTCCCGGAGCTGTTCTTCAAGGTCCCGCTGGTTTTTCTTAAGGGTTTCGGACATGGAAACCTTGTATTTGCCGATTTCGGCTTTAACGGAAGTTTCCGCCGCGCTGCGGGCTTCTTCCAAATCGCGGTCAAGCTGTTCCTGAAAGGACACCCGTGATTCGTCGGCGGCCCGCATTTCGTCCCGTATGCCCTCTTCAAATGCGGAGGCTTCGGTTTTAAGGCGTTCGAGTTCGGTGATGAGTTTATCGCCTTGTTCGGCAAGGTTCTGCTTGAGGTCCTCATTAAAGCCGGTTTCCGCCTTCTGCCGTTCTGTTCTGCCTTCTTCGGCCAATTCGGTAAGCCGGGCTTCCAGGCTGTCGTGCCATTCGGCAATGCGCCGGTCAATTTCGGAACTGCGCTTGCCCAGATCGGTAAAGAAATCATCCTCAAAGAGCTTGAGTTTTTCGGAGACATTTTCGTACGCCTGGTTTTTGAGGGCGGAAAGGCCCTGTTCCACCCCGTCCATTTCGGCCTTGAGCGCCTTGACCCGCGCGCCGAATTCCGCAGAAACAGATTCCCGCGCCCTGCCCGACTCATCCGCAAAACGGGTAAAATCGGCGTTGACCCGGTTGACGGTCTCCTGCATTGAAAGGCGCAGTTCTCCGTCCAGGGCGAGGGCATCATTGGCAAGGGTATCAAGCTGTTTGAACTGCTCCGCCTGCGCCTGCTGATATTCTTCCAGACGGGCGCTTCCCGCCTCAAGAATTTTCTGTTCGGTCTCACGGGAAAGGCCCGCCCATTCTTCGCTCTGCTTTTTTGCCAGGGAAGAAAGTTCCTGTACATCTTTTTTCCATTCATCGCGGTATTGTTTTTGCCGCGCTTCGATCTCGCTGTGTTCGGTTTTGTATTCGTCCCTAGAGGCCTTGAGGAGATCCTGAATGTTTTGCAGGCGGGTTTTGACGGTCTCCTGGGAGGCTTTGAGCTTGTCTTCCCAGGCGGCCTGGAGCCGGTTCACGCGGTCCTGCGCCTGATCCCGGAGTTTCACCAGGGCCGCTTCTTCCATTTTGTCGGCCCGGTTCCCCGCCCGCTCCACAGCTTCCTTAAGGGTCTTGTTGATGATATCCATATCGCGGGCAAGGCTTGCCGCCCGTGTCTGTTCAATTTTGTTGACCGCCGCCCGGTGATCCTCCACCTGGCGCTCTATCGTTTCCGCCTGGGCGCCAAGGTCGGAAACCGTGGACTTTACTGCGGCAATAACCGCCTCGGAAGCGTTTTCGAGGGATTCGGCATTTTCCCGTTCAAAGCGGATCTTAAGCCCGCCAAGGTCTTTTTCAATTTCTGCAAGCTTGTCTTTGACCTCGCCGACCCGCTTGCCGGTATTTTCCACAAAGGCCGATTCATCCCGAATGCGGTTTAAATTTTCCTGCACGCGGGCGGTCATTTTATCCAGTTCCGCAAGCGAGGAACCGTAAGCGGTAATCTTTTCATCAATTTTGGCAATCGCCTGGGCTTTTTTGGCAAGCTCCTCTTCCGTCAGGGCCTGGAGGCGTTTCATCAATTCACGGGCAGATTTCTGCTCTACTTCAAGGTCAATGCCAAAATTCTTGACTGCCGTACCTTTTTCCGCCGCAAAAGAGGCAAGTTCATCTTTAAGTTTGTCCGCATATTTGCGGAGCTTATCCAGCGTGCGGTTGTTCCGATCCAACTGACGGTAGAGGATCAGCGCCAAGGCCACGATTCCGAGGGTGATTAAATTGCCGACCGTAAAAAAGCCCATTTGCATTAATCTAACATATATTTGCGTAATTGGCGATAGTCGCGGAAGACAAAATCGGCATTATGGGCGCTGTCGGCGGTAAAACGGACCCATGCCGCCCGCATCCCCGCCCGCTTTGCCCCGGCAACATCGTACCGCCGGCTGTTCCCCACATAGAGGATCTGCTCCGGCGCACAGTCCAGGGCTTTGATAAGCGCCTCAAAGGGACGGGGGTCCGGCTTCAGGGCGTTTATTTCCTCGGAACAGAGTACCGCGTCCCAAAGGCCGCCGATCCCAAGGTTTGCAAGCTTTTGGTTCGGCGGAAAATCCGAAAGAAGCCCCAGCTTGAACCCCCGTTCCTTGAGCGCGCAGAGGGTTTCCGGTACATAGGGGAACAGTTTTATTTTGGTAAAAATGGGCTCCCAGCCCCGGTAAATAAATTTTTCAATTTTTTCTTCGATAACTAACGGATCCGCCTTGAGAAACCCCGCGGTAAGCCGGGCCTGTTCCTTATAAAAACAGCCCCCTCCGCCGTTTTTTCCCCCGGCATTTTGTTCCTGCCCTGCCCGTATGGCATCCCGCGCCTTGCCGAACGCACTCAGCAGCCGCCATTCCCGCAAAATAAAGGGGAGCAGGCGCAAATTGAGGCGGTAATTGGGGTAAAGGGTCCCGTCCAAATCAAAGGCAACGGCGCTGATGTTGTTTTGCATACCCTTTATTCTACATAAAGAAAGAGTATTGATAAACATCAGTACGACGGACCATTCAGATAATACTGCTAGTACTGCTCCTATAATCCCTTATTTTCTCAAGGGCGCACAGGAATATTGCGGGGGTCCTGACCGGTAAATTCGCGCCCATCTTCGATGGTCACGATTTCCCGTCCACCCCCTCCGCATTTTTACAGGTGCGCCCTGAACATTCTAAGGGATTATAGGAGCTGCAATGTCAAAAAGCTCGCCACATTAGCGAATAAGCGCCAGGGGGCAGGGGGTTACCACCGTGGGCGTCTATGGAATTCCCCGCCGGAGGAGACATGCATTAGAAAAAGATTGGCAGATAAAAACCAGGCAGGCTCCGCAGGCGGACTCTACATGTTAGCCCACGGTGGTGTTCACCTGTCCCCTGGCAGATTATCCGATATTTGTGGATATTCAAGATGAGTGCTGCTATTTACGGTTCAAAAGCAGTTCCCGGCTGTATGCGGACCAGGTTGATGTAGTGGCCGGGGTAGCGGGTTTTAAAGGCGTCAAACGAAGTTTCTTCGGCGCTTTCAAAAACGGTAACACGGAAATTGCCCAGCCCATCAAACCAGGGAACCAACACCGCTATGTGAAAGTATTGGCGCATACGGGGTCTGCCCCGGAGATTGTCCGCCGTTGTGGGGGGGCCCATTTCGGTGTTTACGGCGGCAAGGTATATACGACCGGGTTCATCGACCGCCAGGGTGTACAGCAGGGGTTCGATTCCCTCCGTACCGAAACCGGCGTTTGGCAGAAAGCCCGGATAGGCGCGCAGCGTTACGGAATTTTTCCCGCGGACTATCACCTGGGAGAAGCGCTGATTCCGCACTTCAAATTCTTCAAGTTTTCCATACGCAGGGGAACGGAGTGTGGTCCATGCCCGCTCCGCCAGGTTCCTGCACCAGTCAAGGCCGAAGAACGGGTCACGGCTTTCTTCCCAGGGCTCGGTAAAGGACGATCCCCGATCACCAAAACGCTGCTTTAACGGAGTGATGGGGAGCAGTTCCCCGGTGACGGGCTTGAGTATTCCGTCCACCACCCATTTTGCAAAGCCCGAACAGTTTAATCCGCCGGTATTTGTTCCATCAAGGGACAGCGGGCTCTGCTGTTCCAGGGTTTCGATAAACACATAGCGGCCTTTTTCGTCTATTGCCCCGTCATCGGTAAAATGTACTTCCGGAAGTCTTTGGCGGAGGTTCTTCATGAAAAGCTGGAGTTCCCGGTAATCGCCGGGATTGGGCTCGAAATATTGCTGGGGAAAATCGGGGCCTGCCAGGGCCAGAATCTCCTGGAGCGGCATGGTATACAGCCGTGAAAAGGGGATCGCCAGCGGCAGGGACCGCTGCAGATATGCCCCGTACAGAATCACATCCATCATGCATTTGTCTCCGGTCATCGGCCGGAACTGCACATAGGTATACTTGTCACTGCGCAGAAATACCCGTATCCGGGTCGCCTCCCCGGTATCCTTCCTGCGGATAAGCACCCAGGACCCCTGCGCCCAGCCGGGAAAACTTCCCCGCCCTGCCCCGATACCGCTTCCGTTAAATTCACGGGCAAGTACCGTGGTAAATTCATCCCGCCCCGGTTCGGCTTCGGACCGCAGTTCCACCCTGCCTCCGCCGGGCAAAGAACGTACCTCAGGCCGCCTTGCAAGCGCTTTGGCGGGAACCTCGGTAAGCCAGGTATCCTTTATGGAAATCCGTAAAGAGGAATCGTCAACTATCTTTTTGGCGTCCAGATCTGCCCCGTGCAGGGGAAAAACACCTAAAAAACCGATACAGAGAAAAGCGGCAAAATTGTTTTTTTGAAACGAAAATAAACACATATCCTCTATCAGTATCGGCCCGCTTTTGATATAGTTTAAGGGTGAGGAGTTACGAATTTATGAAACTTTATAGCAGGGGACAGGTTCTTTTCTTTTCGATTTTGAGCGCATTAATTGTGATGCTGTTTGCTTTAGGGCTTGGGCTCCTTGGGTTTCCGGGAAACAGGCTCTCTCTGCAAAAGTCAGGGAATGACAGAGATTCAAACGCCGCCTCCGTATCTGAAGCCGCAGATATAGTTATAAATGCTGCGATCAATACAACCGCAGAAGATACAGACAGTCTCTCCGGTATCACCCTGCAGCAATCGAGACATGCCGGTTTGTTGTTCAACACT
>JAISJS010000196.1 GCA_031261385.1 Treponema sp. | reverse complement strand
CCGGCGGGAAGGATCGCAAAACTTACACCCGGAACCAGGGTGTATCAGACTATCCGGGGGAAATCCCTTGCTGCGGCTATTATCGGTGAGCTTCCATTGAGCGATGGGATCAATATTGTGGGCGCCCATGTTGATTCTCCGCGTATCGACCTTAAAACCAACCCCCTGTATGAGGACGCCGAATTTGCGATGTTTGATACCCATTATTACGGGGGGATAAAAAATTACCAATGGACCACCATCCCCCTTGCGATGCATGGGGTGTTTATCGGTAAGGACGGAAAACGGCGGGATATCTGTATTGGCGAGGACGAGGGAGACCCGGTGTTTACGATTACCGACCTTTTGCCGCACCTTGCCCGTGAACAGATGCAAAAAAAAGCTTCGGAATTTATTGACGGTGAGGCGCTTGATGTCCTTGCCGGTTCCCGCCCGTACAAGGATAAAAAAGCAAAGGATAGGGTCAAACTTAATCTGCTTTCGCTTTTTTTTGAAAAATACGGCGTTACCGAAGAGGATTTTGCCGGCGCCGAAATTGAACTGGTTCCGGCAGGCAGGGCCCGGGATGTGGGGCTTGACCGGAGCATGATAGGCGCATACGGACACGATGACCGCTGCTGCGCCTATGCGGCTTTTTCCGCGCTGCTGGAGATTGCTGCGGGGAAAACTTCCGGTAAAAGTAACCCGGCGGAAAAACGTAAAACAGTCGTATGCCTCCTTACCGACAAAGAAGAAATCGGTTCGGTGGGAAACACCGGAGCGGCGTCCCGTCTCTTTGAAAATTTTATCTCCTACCTTTGCGTAAAAACATTTGATTCGTATTCGGAAATAGATCTCCGTCTTGCCCTGAGCAAGTCTTCTATGCTTTCCGCCGATGTAAACGCCGCTTTTGATCCGAACTTTGAATCGGTCTACGACAAAAAGACCTCATCGTATTTCGGCAAGGGCATAGTTTTGACCAAGGCCACCGGGCGCGGCGGAAAATTCGGGGGCAGTGAGGCCAACGCCGAATTTTGCCAGAAGGTCCAGGCCCTGCTTAAAAAAAACAAGGTCCAATGGCAATTTGGGGATCTGGGTAAAGTTGACAAAGGGGGCGGGGGCACCATTGCCCTTGACGTGGCAAACCTCGGAGTAGAGGTACTGGACTGCGGCATCCCGGTACTGTCGATGCATTCTCCGTTTGAAGTGATAAGCAAGATCGATCTGTATACAACGTATAAAGGATACATTGCCTTTTTTCGGGATGCATAATCATGCCAATGTTTTTTTTAGCAGGGCAATAAAATCGGTACGGCTGATTTTTTCTCCGCCAAGGCTTTCAAGGTGGTTGGTGTGGACCTGGCAGTCGATAAATGAGACGCCGTCTGCAAAAAGATGGTTTGCAAGGGTCAGGAAAGCGGCCTTGGAGGCGTTGTCCGCGCGGGAAAACATCGATTCGCCAAAGAACGCATTGCCAAGCCGTATTCCGTAACAGCCGCCGGCAAGTTTTCCGTCACGGTATGCCTCTGCAGAATGGGCCCAGCCCAGGGTGTGCAGTTCCGTATAGGCGGCGATAATGTCGCCTGTGATCCAGGTGCCGGCGGATTCCGGGCCGTTTTGACCGGGCCTGAATGTTTCGGCACAGCCCTTTATCACTCCTTCAAAATCATGGTCAAAGGTAATGGTAAACACCCCTTTTTTCAGGACTTTTTTCATCGATTTTGAAATGTGAAGTTTTCCCGGAAAAATGATGAAGCGGGGATCAGGCGACTGCCAGAGTATCGGGTCCCGGGGGTTGTACCACGGAAAGATACCCTGCTCGTAGGCGGAAAGGAGCATACCGGGGGAAAGGTTGCCTCCGATGGCGATGATGTCATCTTCGGCATTCTCAGGCGGCGGAAATTTATAGCGGGCTGCTTCGGTAAGATAGGGAAAATCGGGATCGGGGCCGCTTTGGAAAAAGCCCTGCACTTAGGAAAGGGCCTCTTTTACACCGGACAGTTTTACTCCTCCGTCAACGGGCGTTTTTAGTTCATGACGGGGCAGTTCCATCGACTCATGCATTACCGCCATCCGGTATTCCCCGTCCAGAAAATCCACCAGGGCGTCTCCGCCGGAACTTAAACGCCCAAAAAGCACCTCATCAACAAAGAAGCTTTTGATTTTATTTTCGATGATGCGGCTTACATTGCGGGCGCCTGCTTCCCTGCTGTAGCCGTCTTCGGCGAGCTTTTCTATACAGGCTTCGGTAAATGAAACGCTGACTTTTTTTTCGGCAAGCTGGGAAGTAAAAACGGCAAGTTCCTTGCGGACGATGGAAACCAATATTTCGCGGGAGAGGGGACCGAAGCGGACCACTGCGTCCAGCCGGTTACGGAATTCCGGGGTAAAGATTTTTTCGACGGCGCCGTCGACGGCAGACTCATCCATGATACGCTCGCCGAATCCGATGAGTCCCTTGCCGATGTCGCGCGCGCCGGCGTTGCTGGTCATAATAAAAATTATATTGCGGAAATCCGCCTTGCGGCCGTTGTTATCGGTCAGGGTGGCGTAATCCATAATCTGCAGGAGGATATTGTAAATATCGGGGTGGGCCTTTTCGATCTCGTCAAGGAGCACTACGCCGTGGGGCTGTTTTCGTACCGCGTCGGTAAGCAGGCCTCCCTCCTCATACCCGACATAGCCCGGCGGGGAGCCGATGAGACGGGATACGGTGTACTTCTCCTGATATTCGCTCATGTCGAAGCGATGCATCGGGATGCCGAGTATATCGGCAAGAGAGCGGGCCAGTTCGGTTTTGCCGACGCCGGTGGGCCCGACAAAAAGGAAATTTGCCACCGGTTTGTTTTCCGCACGGAATCCTGCACGGGATCGCTTGACCGCTTTTATCACTGCGGCGACCGCCTCATCCTGACCGAAAATGCGGGTCCGCACTTTTTCTTCCAGGGTGCGGAGTTTGTCTTTTTCGTTTTCTCCGACCGATCGTTCCGGTATACGGGCGATACGGGAAACCACGCTTTCAATGAGGGGCAGCCCTATCTCAATCGTCTCCACCGAGCCTTCCTGAACGGTAGCTTCCGATTTGATATCTGCCGGCGGATCTTCGGCCGGCGGAGCGTCATTGATGCGAACCTGTTTGTACGCTTCGATACGGGCAAAGGCCCCTGCTTCATCGATCACGTCGATGGCTTTGTCGGGGAGCCGCCGCTCGGTGATGAACTGGGCGGAAAGCCGTACCGCCCCTTCCAGCGCTTCATCACTGTAGCGGACCTGATGGTAGTCTTCGTATTTGGATTTAAGCCCGCGGATAATGGCGATTGCGTCAGTTTCACTGGGTTCATTGATATCGATCTTTTGGAAGCGCCGGGACAGTGCCCGGTCCTTGTCGAAAAATTTGCTGTATTCCTCATGGGTGGTAGAGCCGATACAGCGGATCTTCCCCGAAGTAAGGGCGGGTTTTAAAAGGTTCGATGCATCAAGCGCCCCGCCGGATACGGAGCCCGCTCCAACCAGGGTATGGATCTCGTCGATAAAGAGGATGGCCTTTTCTTTCTTGAGAATCTCCTCAACCACCCGCTTAACCCGTTCTTCAAAATCGCCGCGGTATTTGGTGCCGGCTACAAGCGCTCCCATATCCAGAGAATAAATGGCAAAATTCTTGAGGGTAGGGGGCACATTGCCGGCTACGATACGCTGGGCAAGCCCTTCGGTGATGGCGGTTTTGCCGACGCCGGAATCCCCGACATGGACAGGGTTGTTTTTGTTTCTGCGGCAGAGAACCTGGATAGTGCGGTCGAGCTCTGTTTCCCTGCCTATCACCGGTTCCAGCCGGTTATCCCGGGCCAGGGCGGTAAGTTCCGTGGCGTAACGCTCCAGGGCGCTCCGTTTATTCCCCCGTGACTTTTGGGTGGTATCCCCCGGGTCCTCTTCACCGGCGCCGTCT
>JAISJS010000311.1 GCA_031261385.1 Treponema sp. | reverse complement strand
TTGCCCATCCCAACGCCCGTTTTACCGCGCCTGCAAAGCAGTGTCCCTGTATCGCAAGCGAATGGGAAGATCCCAAAGGCGTGCCGATAAGTGCATTCCTCTTCGGCGGACGCCGCCCTTCAACCATCCCGCTCGTAAACCAGGCCAAGGACTGGACCCACGGCGTGTTCATGGGTTCGATTACCGGTTCCGAAGTGACCGCCGCAGTCATCTCCGACCAGGTCGGCCAGGTGCGCCGCGATCCCTTCGCCATGCTGCCCTTCTGCGGTTACCACATGGGTGACTATTTTAAACACTGGATCAACATCGGCAAAAAAGCGGAAGCCGCCGGTAAGGCCGACAAGCTTCCCAAGATATTCTTCGTCAACTGGTTCCGCAAGGACGCTGACGGCAAGTTCCTGTGGCCCGGCTACGGCGAAAACAGCCGCGTTCTCGCCTGGGTGTTCGACCGCTGCGACGGGAAAGACAACTTCGTCGAGACCCCCATCGGCAACCTCCCCAAACCCGGCAGCATCGAAGCGCCCGCGGGCGTCAGCGATGCCACACTGAAGGAGATCTGCTCCGTGGACATCGAAGGCTGGAAAAAGGAAATTGCCGACGTACGCAAGAACCACTATCCCAAATTCGGCGACAAAATGCCAAAAGAACTCTACGACGAACTGGACGCGATAGAGAAACGCCTCGGGGTATAAACAAAGAAAATAATGACCACGAACCTCACGAAGGGACACGAATGAGAATAAAGATTTGTAACTAAAACTTCGGTCCTGTTCGTGTGGTTAGTGGTTTCTTCTTCTTTATCCTCCGCGGTGAATACGGCGTTTATTCCCAGCGGTCGGTGAATTTTACATCCATACGCCGCAGGCGGCGGCAGAGATCCCGGGCAAGGTTCATCAGAATGATCGAGAATGTTTTAAGGTCGTCTCCGGCGATTTGCTTAAGACATTGATGCGTCAGGGACATCACCTCGGTAGCGGTCAGGGCCTTTATGGTCGCTTCCGAAGGCAGCGTGTCCAGCACCTCAATTTCTCCAAAAGCATCCCCCTCACTGAATTCAGAAAGGATAATGTTCTCCTTGACCACTGCCACCTGCCCCGAAATGATAAAACGAATCCGGTCGTTGGATTCGCCTTCGCGGATGATACTTTCCCCGGGGCAATACGACTCATGCTGCATCATGGAATAGACTTTACCCACCTGGTCGTCATCAAGAAACCCAAACAGGGAATAATCCTGTAAATTTTGCGATGTTGCCATAACGCTATTATCGCCGTTAATGAAGCAGTTAATCAAGGACCCGTGGAACTACGGGTCAATTCCTGCGGCCCTTTCGTCCATGCGGCGCAGGCGGCGGGAGAGATCCCGGGCAAGGTTCATAATGATAAGGGAAAATGTCTTGATATCAATTTTATAAATTTCACGCAGGGACTTGTTGGAAATTGACATCACGGTGACATCGCTCAGCGCTTTAATCGTTGCGGCGGAGGGCATAACTTCCAGCACCTCCATCTCTCCAAAGGCCTCCCCTTCCCCGATTTCGGAAAGTACAACTCCCCCCTTAATCACTGCGGATCTGCCTTCAAGAATAAACGAGATATACCCATTCGGCTGGCCTTCAACAATAATATCATCCCCGTTTGTATATTTTTTCTGCTCCATCAGGGGAAGTATCCGTTCAATCTGTTCCTCAAGGAGACCGCCAAAAAGAGAATAACGCTGCAGGGCAGATGAATCAATCATAATGATATTATCGGCGTCCCCGGGTTAAATTCACCGGGAAAAGAACGCCAACCATGATATATACCCCGATTCCAACCCCCAACAGGACCGGGAAACCGGAGGATACCGAAAGAATCCGGGCCAGGGCGCTCCCCGCCAGGGAAAGACCGCCGTTCATACCCCAGGCCCAGGGCAGAAGGTGGGGCTTGTTTTCCTGGAGGCTGTCCAGGCCGTTGGGATACGGTACCCCCATAAAGAACGATACCGGGGCGATAATCGCCGCCGCCGCCAAAACCCTGACCGCCATTGCCGCCGAGTGGAAATGGGCCAGGAAACTGTCAAGCCCGAAGATGTAGAAAAAGAGCCCTGCGGCGATAAGGACACAGGCCGCCGGTACTACAAAGACACGGAACCGCTTGAAGATGGAGCTGGAAATGTTTCCCAGTGCGGAAAAAATCAGCATTACCGTAATCACAATACTGGCCGAATAGGTGGGGTTGGAAAGAAACACCCCCAGCCGCTGAATAAGATAAATTTCTATCAGCATATAGGCGAGACCAAGGCCGGCATAATAAAAAATCACCCCGATGGTGCTCCGGGCATCTCCCCTGCCCTGAAAAAGATCCTTCCGTCTGCCGATGAGCGGTATGCCGATGATGATAAGAGCGAAAATACAGGCCTGGACCAGCATCCCCAAAAGCAGAAGATACCCCCACTCCTCGGAAACATCCTCAACCTGATCCAGGTACAGGGGAAGGTTCTGCAGTTTCAGGAACCCCGAATAATACGGCCGGGAATCACGGATCGGCCTGATATCAAAAATGTACTGCCGTTCAAGCTCGGCCCCGTTTCCGGCAAAAAATTGGGGAATCGCCGCCCGGTACATATCGGCGTTGGTAAAACTTTCTGACGCCGCAGTAGCGGTCTGGTCCCCAAAGCGGTCCCGGTAGGAATCCATCAGGGAAGTAATATCCATCAGCGGAGGTTCCGCATTGGGAACGTAGAGGGTCTCAAAAGAACGGGTACGGACAAAATTGTTAAGGTCGTAAAGTTCCCCCTCGGTAAAGCCCCCCTTCTTGATCAGAATCGTAGAGGTGGACATAAAAAGCCCAAAGGAGTAAAGACTCTGCTCCGGTTCAACAAAACCCGATTCCTTCATCGCGGTTATCATCGTGTTCAGAAGTTTTAAAACATTCCGGGGAGGATTCAGGCGATCCCACACGGTCACCGAAAGAACCCCCTCGTTTTTCAGGCTGGCAAAATATTCGTTAAAGGCCTCCACGGTGTACTTAAAATCTTCGTGCACCGGATAGCCGCCGGAATCGGAAAGGCCGATGGAATCCACCAGGCTTATCTCGATAAGATCGTAAGCGTTCTTGTGATCCACGCAATAGGACCGGCCCTCACCCTGTATCACCTTTATTCCTTCGGAGTTGAGGAGATTTCCGGTAAAGCGGGAAAGGTTGGAATCGGACTGCAAAAGCCGTATCATCTCTGCCGAAGGTTCTACAATATCGATCCGCTCCGCCCCCTTGTACCGGGCTATCTGGGCGTTGATGCCCCCGCTCAAATTGATCAGCAGCACAGCGGGATCGAAAATCATCGTATAGGGGGCAGCCATCGGCAGATAGTCCATATAGGCCCGCTCGTTTTCACGCAGCGATCCCATAATGCCGATAGGGCCCGACCCGTCCACAAAAAGTCCCCAATACGGCTGAACGGGCATATTGGTAATCTTCAGGGCGGCGTTATCGGAAAGCCCCGGCGCAAAATGAAAATATTGGGAAGCGTATACATGGTACTCCCCGCCGGGTCCGTAGGAATGATGGACCAGTTTTGAATCGGGGTACTTGCGCACATAGCTTATCGCCTTGTAGTCCGAAACCCGTATATCTCCCCAAAAAAAAGTGAAGCAAATCGAGCCCAGCGTCGTGAGTACCAGGGCAAGGAGGCTGAGATTTGAAAACCGCGCCCGGTGGGTTTCCGTATCCCGGTCGGCGCAGGCAAACAGGGCGGCGATGATCGCCAGGGCCAAAATCGGGAGGATAAGATACCGGGGAGGCAGCAGGAACATAAAAATGATAATGAAGAAGCCCCCTACCCCGGAGCCTATCATGTTCCAGAAATAAACTTTTTGAATCCGGCTCCGCAGGGCGACAAACGACACTCCGATAAAGGTGGCAATGGCGAAAAACGGCAGGCCGTAAATGATGTAATATGCCCCGATAAACCAGAGCTGCCGGGAATCGGAGGCAAGAAAACCCGGGTTAAAGGGCACCATCTGGGCGATGATCATCGCCCCCGACATAAGCAGCGGAAGACTGATAGCCGAAACAGCGAGAATGGCGTTGGTATGTTTTTGAACCCAGCCTTCAAGGAAGGTCAGGATGATCCCCGAAAGGCCGATGCCCAGGAGGGCGGTGGAGATAACCAGAGAACCAAAATTGGACCAGCCCCCCACGGAAAAAATCCGCATCACATACAGTTCATAGGAAATTCCCGCGATGGAAACAAAAAACATGGCTATCAATTTGGTATTTTTCATGTAATCATCACTATATCAAAAGAAAAAACTATTAACAACAAGTTCATAACGCAAGCGAGATCGCGTTGACACGCAAAGAGTATTAAAATAAACTGATTATACGGTATAAAAATAGTGAAATTCTTTCAAAATTCGGTTTCCGCTGTGGTGATTGTCACACTGGTAATTGGCGTGGCGGCGGGTTTTATCTTCGGGCTGACCCTCCCCCTTGCAGTCTCTTCAGAAAATGAACGGGTAGTTGCCTACGAAGAAGTCGCCGCCCAGTCGGCGGTGGAAGAAGCGGCAAAAATCGCCATCGAAATGGGGACCGACAGCGCCGAATACGGCCTGGCCTACGAAACCTTGCCGGGCGTCCAAAAATACGACGGCCCCGCCCTGGCCCAGGCCATGCCCATTGAAACCAAAGAATCCTGGCTTTCCTGGATGCGGAACAGCCGAAACGATAACCCCGTCTTTCTTGAAGAACGGTGGAATTTAGCCCAGTCCTTTGTCCTCACTTCGGAACTCAAGCGTTCCGAAGATGTACGGGCCTTTCTTCTGGCGCCCCGTGAGCATTTTGTCCGCGCCCGGAACCGGGGCCTTGAATACGCCGACACCTGGCTCCCCATCGGTTACGGCGCTACAATCACCGATCCGGATGTGGTAGCCATGATGACCACTACCCTCAATATCCAGAGCGGCGAGCGGGTCCTGGAAATAGGCACCGGATCGGGGTACCAGTCGGCGCTTCTCTCCTACCTGACCACCGAGGTCTACACCATAGAGATCATCAAACCCCTCTTTATTGAAACCGACGGCCTGTACCGGGATCTTGAAAAGTCCTACCCGTCTTACAGCACGATCAACCGGAAACTCGGGGACGGCTACTATGGCTGGGAAAAATACGCCCCCTTTGAAAAGATCCTTGTAACCTGTGCGATTGACCATATCCCCCCGCCCCTTTTACGGCAATTAAGCCCCGGCGGCATCATGGTATTACCCCTGGGTCCCCCGGGACGGCAGTACATCATGGAGGTCAAAAAGGACGCCGCCGAAGATGGTTCCATTACGCTGAGCCGGCGGGATGTGTACAACGGCCTGCGGGTAAAATTCATCCCCTTCCGCGATGAGGCCGGTTCTTCTTACAGCGCCCCGGCCGCAGAGGAGAATTCCTAAGGCCCGTCGTCGCGGCCTTGTAAAAAATTTAAAATCCCTGTAAAATACGACAGTATTGTTGGGAATTTGACCTTTTAATGGAGGCGTATAAGTCCGATATTATAAATATCCCACTTGAAAGAGGTCCATAATGGACGGATTTCTTAGAAATCAGAAACCGGCAAAACGTCGGCGCCCATTGTTCAACAGTTTATATATCAGGCATAAAAAGCGGGGGGGCTTTTCAATTATTACTGCTATTATTCGTTTCTTTATAAATATATTTTCTTCTGTTGGTAATTTTTTGCGGAACAATCCGCGTGTTCCCCGGATGGCCGCCCTGGGCGGTCTTGGGGCCTTTTTTGCCGGCGCAGTTTTCCTGGTTTCTTTTGCGATTGCCGCCCCGGAACATCCCCCGCGCAATTTGGAATCCACCCTGAAAGAAATGGCGGATTCAGGCGATAAGTGGGGAAATTCTTATGCTTCAATAAGACTCTCAGCGGAGGACACTGAATGGACCGTCCTCGCCTGGGATGAAGCGGATGAACGGACCGGCGCAGGGCCCCTGGATTTTGACCGGAGCAGCGACATTGAGTACGCCATACGGCCCGGTGAGGCCCTTTCAAAAATTGCCCAGGCGTATACCGTCTCCTCCGATCTGCTGGCCTTTTACAACAACATTACCAACGCAGACCGTATCCGGGCGGGAACCATCATTAAAATTCCCTCCCTGGAAAATGCCGCGGAAGCGGAAAAGCGGATGGCGAAACAGCCCCGCCGGAACGCGGCCCCTGCCAAGGTCAGTACAAAAAACATCAAGGTCGTGTATGAGACCCGGAACAGCGGGGCGGCAAACGGGATCACCGTACAGTTTTCTGTTGTCGATCCTTCCGCGGAAACACTGCAATCGTTTGAATGGGACTTCGGCGACGGGAAACGGGATTCAAGAACCAAACCCAATCCGAGCCATGAATACACCGCCCCCAAAACCTATGTGGCCCGTCTGACCGCGCGGGATGCGGCAGGGAACCTTTACCGGTCCAATCCCCTGTATATTGATGTGCCCCATCCCGGATCGGCGCCGGAACAAAGTGACAAAAAATTCGTCACCCTCTCCTCTCTGGATGATTATTTTGTGGTGCAGGGAGTTGTCACTGCGGTAGCCCGGTACTCCCGTGTCGAAGACGCCCCATTGGACTTCAGCGAGTCCGACCAGTTCCTCACCAAGGTCCGTTTTACCAGGCCGGGATTCTACGGAATTACCGTATCGGAAACCGGGGGAAATGAGCAGTACTATTCGGTTTTTGCCAGCCCCATCCCGACCATGCACGCCGATGCCGCCCCGGAGAGCTTTGACTGGTACCGCACGCAATACAACACCGGCACTACATCAAATTGCGGCCCTGCATCGGCTTCAATGGCGATAGGCTGGTCTATGGGAAAATACTTCCCCGTTTCATCGGTGCGCCAGGCCATCGGCTGGCAGGGTGACGGGGGAACAAGCCTTGAAGAACTCCTCAAGGTTATCAAAGTTGAGGGTGTTTCCGCATCTATTCAGCCCTTCCGGTCGGTACAGCACATTAAAGACGTCATCGACTCAGGCGGCATTGCCGTGGTGCTTTTCCATACTGCCGGTGTGCAGTCCACCCGTATGGACCCTGCCGCGGATCTTTTCGGCAAATATTACAACGATTCGGTAGGCCACTACATCGTGATTAAGGGCTATTCCCTGAACGGCGAATATTTTGTCATCTACGATCCCATCCCGAGCGATTGGGGCGCCAACAGCTTCCGGTACAGTGATGATGTCAGCATGATAGGCCGCAACCGGTACTACAGC
>JAISJS010000092.1 GCA_031261385.1 Treponema sp. | reverse complement strand
CCCACATTACGTCCCACATTCAGGGCAACATTCAACGCCGCCCTGTTTTTACTTTCATTACTCATATATTTCCTCCCTTATAATCCTGCGGCTTCTTTTGCGTACCTGCGCTGTTTGGTCACAAGCCATTTTGCGGTAAAGTTTACCACTACCCACAATACCAGAAGGTAGGGCAGAGCCCGGCCAAGCTGCTGGTAGGTAAAGGCGGTCAAGTAGCTCGTTAAAGAAATATTCATCAGGGTATTTCCCGGGCCGCCCTTGGTAAGGGCAAAGATGATGCCGAATTCCTGTAGGGACGCCATGGACCGGAACAGGACGGCGATATAGATAAAGGGCTTCAACATGGGAAGCGTCAATGTTTTAAAGGTAAACCAGGGGCTTGCCCCGTCAACCTGGGCCGCCTCAAAGGGCGACTTGGGCAGGGACTGTATCCCCGCAAGGGCAAGCAGCATAATAAAGGGGGTATTCACCCAGGCGTCGATGAGCACCACCGTGAACATGGCGGTCCTGGGGGACGCAGCCCAGGGGAAGTTAAACAAACCAAAAAGGTTCAGAAATTTTTCTACGATACCCACGGAGTTGGAAATCATGAGCTGCCAGATAAGCACCGCGATGGCCGGGGCCACCATGAGGGGAAACATAAAAACGACCTTGAGGATACGGCTGTACCGGGTATCCTTTTTCAGCAGGAAGGCTATTCCCAGCCCCAGCAGTAATTCTGAGCCCGTGGCGCTTATCGCGTAGGTAAAGGTAACCAGCACGGCGTGGTAAAAGTCGGGGTTTGCCAGTATACCCCCCAGTTGGAGCTTCCCGTCCACGGTAGTAAAACTAAGCCAATTCCTGAACCAGTTAAATTTCCACTGCTCCATGGGAATCCGGTAGGATGCGTTGGTCAGGGACAGGATAATTGCCGCCGCAAAGGGAATCAATATCCCGATGAGGATGATCATCCCCGGAGCGATGATGTAATAGGGCCGCATCCGCACATTTCTGGGCAGTTCGTTGTAATTTATTTCCCCGGGTTTTTTAACCGGCGTATCTTTTTTCCCCACGGTTCACATCTCCTTTAGAAATACCTTTCAGCGGAAGCATTGATCCTCCGCTGAAAGGCAGCTTTTTTGTCAATCGGCAAGGGCCGTTTATCCGGCTGAATCTTATTCAGCTACGGCGGTGTCCATTCTCTGCTTCAGGGCATCCAGGCCGGCCTGGACCGAAGGATACCGGCTGCCGGCCACTAAGTCCTGGAGGGTTTCCGCCCAGTCATAGGTGGTCTGGAAGAAAGCCGGCTGGGGGGTAAACTGGATGGTCGCCGTGGCGGCGGTCTTCTCCCAGCTCTCTTTGTATCCCTCTTCCGCTTCAAGTTTCTTGAGGAATCCGGGGTTATTCCACACCGAGGTCCGCACCGGGTCCATGTTGTTCATTTCAACGGAGGCGTAGCGGAGGAATTCCTTGCTGGAGAAATACTGGAGATAGAGCCAAGCGGCTCCCTTGTTCTTGGAGTTGGAGTTCATCGCCATGGACCAGATCCAGAAGTTGGAATTGATCTTATCCCCCGCCTTGGCCACGGGCATTACCGTAAAGGCTATGTTCCCCTTTTCCTTCATGCTCTGGAAGTCAACCTGGATTTCGCCGTTGCTGGCGTCAAAGTACATCGCCGCTTTGCCCGCGCCGAATTCGGCCATGGCCATATACCAGACGGTGCTGGACCACTGGGGGGAGCCGCCGCGCCGGACCAGATCTACCCAGAATTCGTTCATGGCCACCGATGCCGGGGAATTAACCTTAGAAACCAGTTTGCCGCCCTCGGTGGCGAAGTCCGTGGCGCCGAAATTCTTGTAGACACTCATGTATCCGGGGTGGATGGTTCCCCAGTCACGGGCGCCCCGGAGGGCGATGGCGTAGGAGCCGCTACCGTTCCATTCTTTCAGCTTGTCGCAGGCGTCAAGCAGTTCGGCATAGGTTTCAGGAACCTTGGTGATACCCGCTTTCTGGAAGGCGGTCTTGTTATAGGCCAGCAAATACACTTCGCAGCCCAGGGGGATGGCCCAGAGGGGGCCGTTTCCCACCGCATGGCCGGCAACGCCGTCCCATTTCATGGAGTTGACCGTGCTCTGTACAAAATCGCCGTAGTCGTAATCCGAATTGGTCAGCGAGGGATTGTTCAGGTAGGCATCCAGGGGCTCGACATTTCCTGCGGTCGAATAGTCCCAAATCTGATAAGCGCCGGACATAAAGAGGTCCGGGGTGCCGGAACGGCTGGACAGGGCATTGGACACCTGGTCAAAGTAGTTCGCCTCCGGGGTTATCTGCTGGTTTACCTTGATGCCTGTGGCTTCGGTAAAGTCCTTGATCTGGGAGACCATTGCCTGGGAGGTCATGTGTTCTACCATATACACGGTTATTTCCGAACCCGCATACCGCTTCCAGTCAAAGGCCCCGGTCGCATCGGCGGCATCGCCCCCGGCAGCCGCCTTTTTCCCTTTACAGTCTGCCAGGACCAACAGGACCAGACAGACAACCGCCAAAATTCTTCCTTTCCTTAGATTCATATTATACTCCTCTTTCCGCAGGTCGTCTCTGCCTGCGGATCATCAGATTATACCATAGATTAGAATGAATAGGGAATAAATTTTTTTGAAATGAGGGGAAAACCAAGGATTGTCCTACAAAAACGGAGTTTTGTCCTACGGAACCGGAGTTAAAAGCTCCGATGCCGGAGTTTTGACCTAAAGCTGGGGAAGGGGCTATTTCCGGGGCGGGGTATCAGGCGAATCTTATTAACTAGGGCAGCGCCAAGGGACCGCCGGTCCGCTAGTACCGGGTACTCCCTTATTGTACTATCTCAATCTCTATACCATTCGGATCTATGATCAACATGGTTTTTCGTTTGAGCTTTTCGACATACGCCGGCGGAGAGGTAATTTCGGCGCCAAATTTTTGACACCTCCGGTATACTTCCTCCAGATCATCAACCTCAAGCGCCAAGTGTCTCCAGATGCCCGGACTGGTTTTAACCGTATCCAAAACCGGCTGGGGAGTTTTATACCGTATTATCTCAAGCCGTGCATTCGGCAGGCCGTAATAGTACAATATATGATCACCCATATCTAAGGGCGTCCCGGTTTTTAAAAGTCCAAGCACCTCTTCATAAAAACGGAAGGTACGTTCAGTATCTTTGCAATTGATAGTAATGTGATCTATCGCCAGAATTTTCATTTGCAGATGCTCCTTTTCAGATTTATTTTACGATAGCATCTCTGTTATTTGACGGGTCTGAGTTTATATAGATTGCCCCTATCAGTACGGCGCCAAACACAATATTCTGCCAATACACATCCAACCCAACCATCTTCAGTGCGGTTTGCAGCATAATAACCGTAATGACGCTTGGAAGGGTATTTGCAACGGTTCCTTTGCCCCCCGCAAGGGATGTCCCCCCAAGTACAACTGCGGCTATGCCGATCAGGTTAAGGCTATCCCCGATGGTAGGAACGCTTGCCCGCAGGCGCAATGCGTAAAACGCCCCGGCAAGGGCGCTGCCAATACCGGAAAGCAGATACGCGGAAATCTGCGACTTTTCAATTTCAATTCCCGCCATACGCGCGGCAAGAACATTGGCGCCGACGGCATAAATACTCTTGCCCATGGTTGTATTACGTTCAAAAAAAAGAAAAAGCGCAAAGGCGGCTAATGAAACAAGATAGGGTACCGGAAAAACAAACAGGGAACCCCGGGTCCAGTCAAAAATCGGCCACTTATCCACCGGTATACTCTGACCGCCGGCGCCGGAAATAATAAGGGTAATACATTTCCAAATGCTTAAGGTACACAGGGTTACAATAAACGACGGCATCTTCAATGTCGCGATCAGCACGCCGTTCATAAGCCCCGCGATGATTCCTATCAGTATAACCAGTAAAAAAATACCGTTGCCAAGATCCCCTATATACATTCCCACAAACACACAGGTGCAGGAACAAATTGCGCCGGTGGAAAGGTCAATCCCCCCGGTTAATATGACAAAGGTCAATCCCATGGCCATAAAAAACATCGGCGCCGCCTGGGAAAGTATATTGGTTATATTCCGTGGGGTAAAAAATGAATCGTCCAGTATCCCGAAAATCAAAAATACCAGCACCATCCCGATTACGGCGGAATATTTCCCTGCCTGGGCCGATAGAGCGCGAATTTTATTTTTATCGGCAAATACCCTTGCAATTAATCCTGCCATACAATACTCCTACATCATATATCTGACAATATCAAGCTGTTCCGGTTTAGTGTCCGCAGCGCAGTCAAATTCTTTCTGTATCAAACCGTCTTTCATTACCAGGATTCTGCTTGAAAGTCCAATTGATTCATCAAGGGTATCACCTAACAGGATTATTGATTTTCCTTCGGCGCTTATTTCGCGCACCGCCTTATACAAATCTTCCTTTGCGCCGATATCAACCCCCCGTGTGGGGTGATTCAGGATCAAAATTTCTGAGCCGCTGCTGATAACCCGCGAAAAAATTACTTTTTGTGCATTACCCCCGGAGAGCCGGTCAATCCGTTCGTCAAGCCCCGCGCATTTTACCCCCATCTTTTTTACCCAGAAACTGGTAATGTCACGAATTTTTTTGGGCAGGATAACCGCCAATTTTGACAACCTCGAAAAGCTTGAAGAAATAGTATTAAAACTTATTGAAAGCATGCCTATCATCCCTTCAAGGCGCCTGTCCCGGGGAATCGCCAGGATCCCCTTCCTAAGGGCCTTGGCTGGGGACACAAAGGGGCGTACCGTACTGTTTCTGATCTTCAACGTTCCTGCGCTATACTCTTCGTCCCCGCATAAAACAGCGCAGAGTTCCTCCTTCCCGGAACCTTCGACACCGCAGAGCCCTAACACTTCACCCTTTTTTAGTTTAAAGGAAACATCCTTAAAGTAACCGAATTTACACAGGCCTTCCGCTTCAAGAACAATATCGTCCCCCGGAACCGTCTGGGTGTCCGTCCGGTAATAGGACCCCGTAGTGGTCCGTCCTACCATTTTCTCGTACAATATATCAATGTCCGCATCCTTTGTAGCCATTTCTCCGTTTTTTACGCCGTCCTTGAAAATATAAATACGGTCTGTGATGGAAAGAACTTCATCCAGTCGGTGGGAGATAAAAATAACGGATATTCCCTTTTCTTTTATTTTTCGTATTTCCCGGAACAGCACTTCTATTTCCGCGCCGGAAAGAACCGTGGTGGGCTCATCAAGCAGCAGAAGCGCGCCTTCGGAGGAATTCTGCAAAATTACGTCAAGAATTTTGGAAATCTCAACCATCTGACGCATAACAAAGTTCAAATCAAAGACCCGTTTATTCGGTTGAATTTTA
>JAISJS010000084.1 GCA_031261385.1 Treponema sp. | reverse complement strand
CGCAGCAAGCACGGAGAAAACGATTGCAGTAACGCCGATAAGAACGGTAAGTATGAGCCCGGAGAAGCAAATGGTTTTTAGCAGTTTTCCGCGGAGGGGTACCAGGAAGATCGCCTTTACCCGTTCGCGGGCTCCGTTAAGGTTCATCCCTCCGGAGTCCGCTGCAAACAAATAGTTTGCTTAATGCTGTCTAATACGCCGTTGATAAAACGGTAGGAATCATCGGCGCCGAATTCCTTTGATATGCCGATGGCTTCGTTGATGACAATGGAAGGGTGCATATCAGGCTGAAACATGAGGCTGTAGGCGCTCATTCTGAGGATTGCAAGGTCAACCCGGTTGAGCCGTGAAAAATCCCAGTTTTGCAGATGCCGCTTGATCATGGCGTCTATGGCGGCGATATTTTCGAGCGTCCCTGCAATCAAAAGGCGGGAAAAGTCCGAAACATTCCGTTTGCCGCCGGTTTGCCCATCGCTTTCCAGCCAGGAAAAATCCAACAGGCTTTCGACGGGAACCTTATTGCTTTCCCAGGCATAGAGGGCCTGAAACGCCAGAATACGCCCTTTTCTGCGGGAAGCCATGGCTACCAGCCGAGATTTTTGTCAAAAACCTGAAAGGTTTTTCCGCCGGCCCGCAGTTCCGTGACCAGTTCCTGACTTGCCTGGGCCAGGACCTCCTGCTGCCGCTGTTGACTTAAGCCCTGAAAAATATAATCCCGGACGGTTACCCGTGTCCCCGGCTGGACCATATCATCCAGGTTAAGAATTTTCATTTCGTAAGTTTCGGTTACTTTGAGGATATGGTAGCCCTGGGTGCTCTCCGCGAGCCGTGATACTTCCCCCTGTTTCAGGGAGAAGGCAGTATTCATCAAATCCGTGCCTACCAGCTGCTGGGCCTGGGGATTGCGGGGCAAATAGCCGGAATCGGTCTGAAAACCCGCATTGGGGACCTGACCCCGGAGGGATACTTCATCAAATTTAGCGGGACTTCCCCCGATTTCTTTGACCAGCTGATCTCCGAGAGTCTTTGCCTTGCTTTTATCCGCGCCAAAGGGGATCTGGATCATCGAAAAACGCACGGTTTCCGGCCTGACAAACTGGGATTTTGCATTATTGTAGAATTCAAGAATTTCCGCCTCTGTGGGAGGCTTTGCTGTCTGCAGAACATTTGATTTTTTGAATTCAAGATATTTCTGCAGCAGAAACTGCCGGCGCATTTGTTCCCGAAAGGCGGGAAGCTCAAGTCCGGTTTCGTTCTTGATGGCAGTGGCAAATTCAGTGTCGGTGGGCTGGCGGCCAATCGCCTGAACCATTCTGGCCCGGAGCGGCTGGATCTGCTGATTTAACTCATTGTCGGAAACGGCGATCTTGTCCCGTTCCGCCGCCTGGATAACGAGCCGTTCGTTGATCATCATATCCAGCACCTGCCGCTTTTGTTCGGTATTCAGGCTCTGGCTTGCAGCGCTGAATTCCGCAGCGGTCGGCTGGCGCCCAAGATTTTGGGCCAGCTGCTCGCGGATTACCCGGTCAAGCTCGGTGCGGTACTGTTTTACCGTTATCGGCTCGCTTTTGGTCAGGTTTACAATCGCGCCGGGCTGTAAATCGGACTGAGCGGCGGCAAAACCCGTCAAAATGAGGCTAAAAAACACCAATATTGTCAATCGTTTCATATTCATATCCTATTTACAGTATTTTCAAAACTGCTGTTTTAAAAATACCGCTTATTATATCAATCTTATAACAAAATTATAAGCCTAAAGTCACAAGATTTTGGCGATTATTCGAGGACTGCACGAATGCGTCTGACCCCTGCCGATGAGGATTGTTCCTTCTGGATTTTGAAGCGGCCCATGGTCCCGGTGTGTTCCACATGGGGACCGCCGCAGACTTCTTTGGAAAAATAGTCCGTCGGGGAATTTCCTATCGTGTAGACCTTAACCTGGGATTCGTATTTTTCCCCGAAAAGGGCCGTAGCCCCCGAATTTTTCGCCTCATCAAGGCCCATTATCACCATCGTGACGGGCAGGTCCTTCTGTATCTGCTCGTTGACAATATCCTCAACCATTTTGATTTCCTCAGCGGTCATTGGGGCGCCGTGGGATAAATCGAAACGCATACGCTCGGCGGTGATATTGGAGCCCTTTTGGGCGATGTGGTCCCCAAGCACGATACGCAGCGCCCTTTGCAGTAAATGGGTGGCGGTATGATATTTGGTAGTTTCCTCGGAATGGTCGGAAAGGCCGCCCTTGAAAATCTGTTCGCTCCCCGCGCGGGAAAGTTCCTGGTGTTTTTTGAAGGCCTCGTCAAATTCGGCGCGGTTTACGGTCATACCCTGTTCTGCGGCGAGTTCCTCGGTAAGTTCGATGGGGAAGCCGTAGGTGTCGTACAGTTTGAAGGCAAGCCGCCCGGACATGATTTTCCGGGGATCCTTTAACAAATTGGGGAGGAGCTTCTCGAATTCATGCTCGCCTTTCTGGAGAGTCTCCATGAATTTGGTTTCTTCGCCATCAAGTTCCCCGATGATAAAGTCCCGGTTTTCGGCAAGTTCAGGATAGGGCCCCTTGAACTGCTCCACGATAATTTTGGCGATAGGGGAAAGCATCGGCGTCTGCATACCGAGTTTGCGTCCGTGCCGCACCGCCCGCCTTATCAGCCTGCGGAGCACGTAGCCTGCTCCGACATTGGATGGGCTGACCGCTTTAGGGTCCCCCAAAATAAAGGTTGATGAGCGGATATGGTCGGCGATGATCCGCACCGATTTATCTTTTTCTGCGCCTTCCCCTGCGGCAGAACCATCGCTGTGGCCGTAGGTATAGTTTGATGCTTTTTCAATCCCCGCAATAATTTGGGCAAAAATTTCTGTGTCGTAGACTGACTTTTCTCTATTGAGGACGGTCACCGTCCGTTCAATTCCCATGCCGGTATCCACGCAGGTACGGGCAAGCGGCTCGTAAACGCCGTCTGCATTTTTGTTGTACTGCATGAACACATCGTTCCATATCTCAAGCCACTTGCCGCAGGAGCAGCCGGGCTTGCAGTCGGGACCGCAGGGTTTGTCGCCAATATAATAGAACATTTCGGTATCCGGCCCGCAGGGTCCGGTGCTTCCCGCAGGCCCCCACCAGTTATCCTCACGGGGCAGGTAGGCGATGCGGTTTTCGGGAATGCCGAGTTTTTTCCAGGCTGCGGCAGATTCATCATCCCGCGCAACTCCCTCATCGCCTTTGAAAACAGTAACGCCGAGTTTTTCGACAGGAATGCCAAGCCACTTGGGAGAGGTCAGAAATTCAAAACTCATCTCGATGGCCCCTTCCTTAAAGTAATCCCCCAGGGACCAGTTCCCGAGCATTTCAAAAAAAGTCAGGTGGCTCGCGTCACCCACCGCGTCAATATCGCCGGTACGTATGCACTTCTGATAATCGGTCAGCCGCTTGCCGGCGGGGTGCTCCTCCCCCAAAAGGTAGGGAACCAGCGGGTGCATCCCCGCAGTGGTAAAAAGCACCGTGGGGTCATTATCGGGCAGCAGGGACTTTCCCTGAATTTGGGCATGGCCTTTGGAAACAAAAAATTCGATGTATTTTGCGCGCAGTTCGGTGGATGTCATGATGCTATAATACTAGGGAAACAGGGCTCTATTCAAGTACAAAATTTATTCCTCAACGCCTCTATGGACTCTAATAACTCTCAGGAGCGTACGGGAATATTGCGGGGGGTCCTGGCACATGTATCCATACCCCTGCGGGGCACGGCTCCATGCGCCACCCCCTCCGCATTTTTTACAGGTACGCTCCTAATTTTCTCTGAGTCCATAGAGGCGCAGGGTTAACAATGTACTTGGCAGGGTGGTGGTTCCCTGGTTTCTTTTCTGCCTAAGGAAAGCTAAAAATGGTGTCTCTTGCATCCTTGTACCAAATATGATACACTTTAGTATGCCTGTTGAAAAAAGAATAACTGTACGTTTTTTCAAAAGTCCATCACCGGCGAATAATGAACCAGTGCGAGTCTGGTTGAAGGCGTTATCTATAAAAGATAAAAAGGCTATAGGGCAAGACATCAAAACAGTTGAGTTATCGTGGCCTATTGGATATCCCTTGGTCGAGAAGCTTGATGCTGATTTGTGGGAAGTCAGGACAACACTAGATGGACGAATTAGCAGAGTGTTTTTTACTGTTTGGGAGGGGTTTATGGTTTTGCTTCATGGAATTATTAAAAAAAGCCAAAAACCTCCCAAACAGGATTTGGATCTGGCAAAGAAAAGACGTAATTCCGTCTTAAAAGGAGACCTTGTAAAATGAATAATCCGTATGTTGGCAGTTCTTTTGACGATTTTCTTGACGAAGAGGGCATCCGCGAGGAAGTAGAATCCGGCGCTATTAAACAGTTAATAGCCTATCAGTTACAGGAGACTCTGCAAAAGGAACATTTATCAAAAACTGCCTTGGCAGAACGCCTTGATACTTCCCGCGCTGCTGTTGACCGTCTGCTTGATCCGGGTAACGAATCAGTAACCTTGTTGACACTTAAAAAAGCCGCTTCAGTTCTCGGCAAAAAGCTCCGCCTTGAATTGGTATAATTTGTTGTGGTAACGCTTGAGTGCCTGGCACCAATGTACCTTTAAACAAGTGTAAAATTTATTCCTCAACGCCTCTATGGACTCTAATAACTCTCAAGTACGCTCCTAATTTTCTCTGAGTCCATAGAGGCGCAGGGTTGTCAATGTACTTGGCAGGGCAGTAGTTCCCTGGTTTCTTTTCTATATAAGGGAACCTCCAAATGGTACTTGATATCATTATATATATACATAAACAAAAAGAGCGGCGGGGCATTCACGGCATGAGTGACATCTGGAATTCCCCACTGG
>JAISJS010000036.1 GCA_031261385.1 Treponema sp. | reverse complement strand
ATACCTCGACTGGCTCGTGGAATACCGCGAAAACCAGGGCGAGAGGCAGGGGGTGACTGTTAAAAAGAAGGCTTCGGGCGGGAAGGGGAGGAAGTAGGGGACAGCAGTAATTCCAAATGAGGAAAAAATCGGAAGAAATTTAACCGCAAAGTCGAATAAGTTAAAGAAGGGATAAGAAAATTTTCTTCCTTTTTCGACTTTTTCGACTTTGCGGTTTGCATTCTCTCTTGAATTTGGAATTGCTGAGGGGACAGGGTGAAAGGTGGAGGGTGGAGGAGTCTTTAAAGTGCGGGCAGCCCGTCCGGGTGAGGGAAAGCGGGGCGGATTTAGGGTAATTGTTTTTTTTAGGAGTGGGGATAAAACTTTTTTTCAGTATGGGTTTGCAAAGTCCGCTCTCGCCAATATCAGCGATAAAGAATTGAGGGTTTTGAAGCGAACGGCCAAACGCTTATTTTCATTTACTGATGTTGATATTCAGGATGAACTTAAAAATGGACGATTGATTGAGATTTAGGGGGAAAAGATGAAAAAGAAATATGAAAGTGAATTGTTAATGGTCTGCCACGAAATGGCGGATGATTGGCACCGGGCAGGCAAGATTAGCGATGCCGAAATGCAAGAATATGATCGTGATTGTCTTGTTCAGGAGCATAAAACTCCCCTCAAAGCCGGTATTTCCCGGAGCAAACCCATAATCCCGGCTTTTATCAGTCCCCGGCACTGAATTTCCCCGACTAAGAGCCCATAACCTTTAATTAATGCAGAACAAATTTACGGCTTGTACCTTGAAAAAAAAGGAAAAGGAGAAAAAAATGGCAAAAAAATTCCACCCAATAAGTGAACTTGACGCTAAAATGAAACCGGAAACTCTTGAAAAGGCCCGTAAAATCGCCGAGAAGGAAAGCCTTAATATCAGGTTAAGCATGCTTAGGGAAAAACATGATATAAAGCAAAGTGAAGTATCCAGTTTTACCCAGACTGCGGTTTCAAAATTGGAGAACCGGAAGGACATTAAGATTTCGACCCTTATTGATTATCTGGATAGTTTGGGCATGGGACTGGAAATCAGGACCTATCCCAAGGGGAAACCGGTATCTTCGGAACAGGAAATTTTGTTGCGGGTATGAACAGCTAAAAAGAAGGCTTCGGGCGGGAAGGGGAGGAAGTAGGAAGTAGGAAGGGTGCAGGGTGAAGGGAAGCAATTCCAAATTCAAGAGAGAATACAAACCGCAAAGTCGAATCGAACCTTCGGTTCGCAGTCGAAAAAGGAAGGAATTTTTTTTATTCCTTCTTTAACTTATTCGACTTTGCGGTTAAATTTCTTCCGATTTTTTCCTCATTTGGAATTACTAGGTGAAGGGTATTTTGTCTTGACTATACAGGCTGTTTATACGATACTAAAAGTAGGCGTTGGCCTGAAAGCCGCATATGCGAGGTTGACCGGTCTGATTTTTCAGGCGGGTCAAATTACCCGATTGCGGCTTTTTTATATGCAAGGAATAGTATCGTAATTTGTCGATATCATTTAAGGAGAGGAAAGCGGGGAAGTAGGCTCAGATGGAAGCAATAATCATTGTTGCTGGCTAAAACATTGGCGCAGATGTTTCATTCGGGAAAGCTGGGCTTCGGAGGGAGGGGTAAGGGCTACATTCCACATTTTCTTCCAATCAGCGGGGTCTTCTACAACGGTAGCGCGAATAGGTTTAACCTTTATTTTGGAGTTTTTTACATCGTTTTGTTTAGGCATCATGGTTTAACCTCCTCTGCTTGGACTATAACCACATAAAATATAACACTTACAGGAGAATAGGGCAAGCGCCAAATTTACTCTGCGTTTCCCCCATAAACATATCCAGGGTTTCACTCAGGCTGTCCCAGTAAAGACCGGTATTTTTATTGCTGAGTAATTTGTAGGTGTTGGATTGCAGAAAAATATCCATAACTTCATCAACCGGCTTATGGAGGCTGTCTGCGGCCTTTGCCACGATAAAGCCTGAAATGCTGTCGATTGCCCCTTCAATCAGCGTGTCGGTTAATTCCAATTTTATACGCTCATTTAATTCTGTATAGATCGCTTGCATTACCGCTCTGTTCTTGAACAAACCGTAGTACATCGTCCACCACATAGTCATTATCGTAATAATGTAACAGTTCATAGTGGGCGGCCAAAAAGGGGATAAGTTTGTATTTTTTTGCCATAGGAACAAATTCAGAGCGGGAAAGGCCGCAGGCGTTTCGTACTGCGGTGGTCATAAAACTGATCCATGTCGCAATAACCTGGTTCCTATCCATCAACATCACTCCCGAATTAAAAACTACTGTATTTTTGACCGTTTTGCAAATTTTGTCAACTTTCTCCTTGTTAAAACCTCATTAATAATGTAAATTGGTTCATATGAAGGCTCTTATTTCGAACATCGTTGTGGTTATTACGGGTTCGGATGCATCAATTTTGGCGGCAAAATACGCAATTGTCATGGCCAAGACCTACAAATGCCGGCTGACGGCGGTGTATGTGGTGGATACTGCCACCATACGCCAGCTTACGCTGAGCAAGATCTTCATTCAGGAAGAGAGCCAGGAGTATGAAAAGAGTCTTGAGGCCAATGGCGAGCGCTACCTTTCCTTTGTGGAGGAACTTGCCCGGGCCAAGGGGATCAAAATTGAACGGGAAATACGCAGGGGGGCGGTCTATACGGAGATTTTAACCGTGGCGGACGAAAAAAAGGCGGACTTAATAGTTTTGGGGGGCTGGGAAAAGGACCGCAGCGCCCGGGATATTATTTCCCACGCTCACCGGGAGATCATGGTAAATGCGAAATGTTCCGTGCTTTTGGTGAAGGAACCGGGCATCGATCAAATCTACAAACAGACATAACAGGCCAGGTATTTATGAGAATTGCAATTATCAGTGTCCCTGCCCGGCGGCGCGCTCCGCCGGATTATGTTGTTTCGCTTGCTAAAGGGATGGAATCTATGGGGCACCGGGCGGATGTTGTCAACGCCTGGACCGATGACGGTTTCCGGCTTCCGGGGTATGAATATATCGTTGTCGCCGCGGAGCCGCTTTCGTTTTTTTCCGGAAAGCTTGCCGAGGCCCTGCCGAAAATTCTTGCCGCGGGGAGCTCTCTGGTGGGCAAAAAGAGCGCCGCTTTTGTAAAAAAGAACGGACTTTTTACCGGCAGGGCCCTTGCCAATTTGATGAAGGCGATGGAAAAAGAGGGGCTCCTGGTAAACTGGAGTGATATTCTTTTAAATCCTCCCCATGCGGAAGCGCTTGGAAAACGGATAGGCGCGTAGCGCTCCCGGCATATGGAAAATTATTACAGTCTGCTCGGCATATCCCAATCTGCAAGTCCAAAGGACATTAAGCGGGCGTTCCGTGAAAAGGCAAAGCGCCTTCACCCGGACATTGCGGGGAAAGCTGCCGAAGATGCGATGCGGAAGCTCCTTACGGCGTATGAGGCGCTTTCCGACGAGGATCGCCGGTACGAGTATGACCGGGCCTACAATCGCTTTATAAAAAAAGTCGATTTTGATTACCGGACATGGCTCCGCGAGCAGGGGGATGATCCTGCAAGCCAGGCGAAGCTGGTGTTTTTTGAACTGCTCCATCTGGAAGAAGATGAGTCCATCAAAATATGGCGGAAAAACGGGGGCATTCATTTTCCGATGGAAAACTACCTTGACCGGGAGGATTGGCTTGACTGCCTGTACATCCTTGCCGAGGAGCTGGACAAAAAGCAGCACTGTTATGAGGCGTACCGGCTTTTGGTGCGTCTTTTGCAGGAGGAACGGCGGCAGCCGTATTTCCTCAAGTTTACCGAGGATATCGAAATCTACTTAAAGGAACTGGTGCGGTTCCGGCTCCGTTCACAGGTGGATGATGAAACCTGGGCGGACTGCATGGAGACCCTTTTGGGTCTGGGCTTTCCATCCCATGACGAGGCCCGCTGGATGCGGTCCCTTGCCGAAACCCTGCTTGCGCTGGGAAACGCAGACGCTGCGAAGGCTATCATCCGGGAAGCACTCAAGCGGGACCCGGCGCTACCCACTACGGCCCGCATCCGCCGGGCACTGAATGTTTAAATGGGAGTAGTATGATACGGTTAAAAAATGAGAAGCAGATTGAAGGGATACGGACGTCCTGTAAAATGCTTGGGGTCATGTACCGGGAGCTCATTCCGCTGGTAAAGAGCGGGGTGGAGACCCTGGAGATTGACAAGTGGGTCCAAAACTGGATAAAACGGGCAGGGGGAAAGCCCGCTTTTTTAGGCTATGGGCCGAAAAACAACCCCTTTCCCGCGGGGATCTGCATTTCCATCAACAATGAGGTGATACACGGTATTCCCTCAAAACGGCGCATCAGGGAGGGGGATCTGGTTTCTCTGGACTGCGGCATTAATCTGGGGGGCTTTATCAGCGACCAGGCGGTGAGTGTTGAGGTGGGGAAGGTAAGCCCTGCCGTTCATACCCTGAATGTGACCACCCGGGAATGTCTGTACAAAGGGA
Source organism: Treponema sp. (assembly GCA_031261385.1). Lineage (GTDB taxonomy): Bacteria > Spirochaetota > Spirochaetia > Treponematales > Breznakiellaceae > JAISJS01. The sequence continues at coordinate 12,351 of JAISJS010000036.1, read as the reverse complement.
TTGAGGCTGCAAAGGCCGGGGAACGGTTGCTGCAGATAGCCCGCGCGGTGCAGGGCCATGCTCTGTTAAAAGGCTATGGGGTGGTACACCAGTTTTGCGGTCATGGGGTGGGGCTGGATGTCCATGAGGACCCCCAGGTGCCCAACGTTCCCCACGGGGGAAATCCCCGCATGATGGGGGGAATGGTAATCGCCATAGAACCGATGGTGAATATCGGGTCAGGCGACGTGGAGATCCTGGAGGACGGCTGGACGGTGGTTACTGCCGATGACGCCTGGTCTGCCCATTGGGAGCATACCATAGCGATTTTCCGGGATCATACGGAAATTCTCACCGATTCTTTGGAATCATAAAGATTCCACGGAAGCATAGCTTTCGATGTAACTATTTAGTTGATTCTGAATTTCTATTAATATACTACATTATTATTATCAGGAGCGCGCATTTATGAAGGTTTTCCAAAAATTGTCATCAAAAAATTTGCTTGTTTTTAATCTTGTGCTTATCGGGATTATTTTCGGGTTTTCCCTGGCATTTCTGTCCTTTTCCTGTTCCACGCCCCAGGCAAAGAAGACTGCCCGGGCGCAGGAAAACCCCGTCATTATCAGCGAGGATGCCCTTGCCGTGGCAGAGGGGCTGCAAACTGCCTTCCGGTCCGTGGCCGACAAGGTACTGCCTTCGGTGGTGGAGCTTAAAACCACTTCCATCAGAAAGCAGACGATCCCCAATTTCAACGGTATTCCCTGGGAGTTTTTCTTTGGACCGCGGGAAGGAAGGCCGGATAACCGGGGCGGGCAGGAGCAGGAATACCGGTCCCAGGGGCTTGGTTCCGGGATCATTGTCAGGCACAATAACGGAACCTACTATATTTTAACCAATAACCATGTAGTGCAGGATGCGGATAAGATCATCGCCGCTACCCGGGACGGCAAGGAGTACCCTGCGGAACTTGTCGGAAAGGATGACCGGAAGGATCTGGCAATGGTTTCCATCAAAACATCCGATCCCCTTCCCCTTGCGGTGCTTGGGGATTCCGATGCGGTGCGCGTCGGCGATTGGGCCATTGCCATGGGAAATCCCCTTGGCGAGCAGTTTTCATTCTCGGTTACGATGGGCATAGTCAGCGCCCTTGGAAGGACCGGGGGACCCGGCGGGAATATCAATGACTTTATTCAGACCGACGCGCCTATCAATCAGGGTAATTCCGGGGGCCCCCTGGTGAATATCCGGGGAGAGGTAATCGGGATCAATACCTGGATAGCCAGCAATGTTTCCGGGGGCGGTTCGGTGGGGCTTGGGTTTGCTATTCCCATCAACAACGCCAAACGGACCGTGGATCAGTTAATCAATTCCGGGGCGGTAAGTTCAGGCTGGCTTGGGGTTTCGCTGAACGATCCTGCACGGGAAACGGCGAAGGACCTTGGCGTTGAAGGGAAACGGGGTGCGTTTGCTTCACAGGTTTTCCTCGGTTCTCCTGCGGATAAGGGCGGCATACGGCCCGGGGACTATATTACCCATGTTGACGGTAAAGAGGCGCGGGGAATGAACCAGCTCACCATGATGGTCTCGGATCTTAAACCCGGCGACCGCGCTGTCTTTACCGTTATCCGCAGCGGCGCGTCAATGGATATTTCGGTCCGCATTGAGGAGCGCACCGATCAGGTTGCCGCCGACAATAAAAAACTGTGGCCCGGTCTGTATGTGGTTACCCTGAGTGATGAAATGCGGGAGAGCCTCAAGCTGGATAAAAATGCCAGGGGCCTGTATGTGGGCCAGGTTATCGAAAATACCCCTGCGGATATCATCGGCCTTAAACAGGGGGATCGGATCACCGGCCTGAACGGAGAAGATGTCCGTGACCTGGCCTCGTTCTACAAACTGCTCCGGGAAAAGGCCGACAAGGAACTGTGGTTCTCCTTTACCCGGGGCGACTCAAACCTGGATACGCTAAAGTTTAAGAGGTAAAATAAAGAGAAATCAAAGATTAACCGCAGAGGGCGCAGAGATTTCGCGGAGAACGCAGAGAAAGAATCCAAAATTCTTTTACTCCTCTGTGTCCTCCGTGGTTTCTCTTCCTCTTGGGCTTTCTGTGTTTTAGTTTATTTTTTTTATTCCCGCAAGGATTTCTGCGGGGCGGACGAGTTCGCCGGGATTGAAATTTTTTCCGTCGGGGAGTGACATAAATTCTGATTCCACGCAGCCGAGGATGGAATCAAAAAACGGCGACAGTACGTGTATATCGGCGATGGGGCTGCGCTGGTTCGGGCGGCTTGCATAGCGGGCGGAATACCGCGAAAGCAGGCCCCGGTCTGCGCGGTTTTCCGCGTAAAGGCGCCAGAGAAGCCATGCCGCCCCGGCCCGTGTTACTTTTTCATTCATATCCGGTCCGGCGGCAGGCCATTCGCTGAGCGCGGCGTCCTGGGTATAGGGGATAAACGATCGATCCTGGAGGTTTCTGAAAATTTCCGCCTCGCTCATATCCCGGCCTGCGGTGATAAAACGCAAAACCTGCGTTTCTTTTTTCGCAAGGGTGATAAAATCTTTCCAGGTGATATCCGGCTTTGTCATGATATCGATGGTATCTGTTCCTGATCCGGTATCCCGCAGTTCCCAGGCTTTCTCCCGGTACACGCGGTAGGTTTCCCGGTAAATGCTGTCCAGGTCTCCGGCAAAGGCGGTGTCAAAGGCCCCTGCCGCCTCACTGAAGCGGAGAAGGTCCATCAGCGTTCTGCCCCGTTCAATCTGCAGCAGGGCGGCGCCGGTGTTATTTGCCGCCGGCCCTTCAAGTTTCAGTTCCCGGTCGATAATCTCAAGCCGCTTCTGCGTATCCCGTTCAAGCCGTATTGCAAGAATTCGTTCCTGTATGTTTCCCGGTGAGAGGGAATGAGCGCGCCGCAAATCCCTGAGCGCATCGCTGCTTTTTCCTTCCAGCAGAGAGAGCCTTCCCGAAAAGGCTGCAAGCGCTGCGGTATATTCCGTATCGGCGGCGGATTCCTTTTCCATTTCTGTTATTGTTTTCCGCGCTGCGGCAATATTTTGGCGGATATCGGAAGGTGATTCGGGATTGTCCAGGGCAACAACGGCCCGTTCCAGTTCGGCAAGGTTTGCCCGCCGTTTCCCCTCAGAGGTGTTGATAAAAAGATCCTTCCCGAGGGACTGACAGGAAACAAGGAGGCCGATAACAATAAATGCGATGCCTGCTCCGTTAATTTTTTTCATCGGTAAAAATTCCTCCACCCCTATCTGAATTGCCAGCGGTATAGTTGATTGTCAAGTCCGGCGCCGACGATTTCGATTTTGCCGTCGCCGTTTAAATCGGCAAGGGAAGGCCGGCCCCAAACCGGCAGGGGGAAGCCTTCCAGAGAATGGAAATTCCCGGTATAGCCGTAGAAGGTGTTTCCTTCGCCGGAGAAAAATATTTCCGGGATCTTGTCGCCGTCGACATCAAAGGCGGTAAGGTACCCGTCTTCCCGTGCGGAAAAATTGGGAATGTTCTGGCTCAAAACGGTCCCGTCAAGGCTTACCTGGTACAGGTCCCCTCCGGCGGAAATGAGCCACAGGGAGCTGCCGTCAAAGACCGGCTGCACATAGAAAACCCCTTCAATTTCCAGAGGAAACGGGGGGAGGGGAGCGGCGCTTTGATCATGGACAGAAAGAACGCCGGCCTGGGTAACAAAGGCGGTAAGGACCCTGTCGTTATGCGTAAAAATCAGCGGAGATCCAAAGGCAATTCCCGAAACCGGCGCCGGCCAACCGGGAAGGGGCCTGCCATCGGCATCAAGGAGCCAGATCTCGCCCAGGAAACTTTTTGGATACACTGCCGCCCACCTTCCGCCGGCGCCTGAGCGCGATTTGGGGATATCCAAAAATGAAGGCGGAGAACGGAGGGCGGCGGGAAATTCGGTTTCCCAGGATACGGTTTCACCGCGGAGGCTTATCACATAGACCTTTCCGTCTTCATCACAGAGGTAGAGTTTTCCTCCCCAGGCTGCAGGAGGAGAGGAGAGCCGCAGGCCCGTAATAAGGGGGAAACCCCGCATGCTTTCCATGTTTCCGTTTACCAGCGTCACCCTGCCCTGAACGCTGACCACCCAGGCAGCGCCCTCATCGGGGGACTTGGGGGCGGGCTCCGCGGGGATGATCCAAAGGGGGCTCCCCACTTCAAATTCCCGGAAGCTGTTATCCTGCGGATTGATGGAGATTGCGGAGTTATCCCTGGTGATAAATATCCTGTTTGCCGGCGCCTTGGCATATACCGCCCCGTAGACCTTGTTTCCCAGCGCTCCGCCTGAGGCCAGCGGGTAACCGGGCATGGGGACCAGCCCCTTGCCGGAACCGGGAATCACCGAAAGGGAAACAAAAACAGCCCCATCTTCAATGTTCAGACGGAGCAGGCCCTGCCGGTACAGGCCGAAGACGGCGCCGGCAAGGGTGTTCCCTTTAAGGAAAAACGGAAGGGATCGATCCAGGGAATAGTATAAACTGAAGGAACTGTTATCGGAATCAAACGGATCGCGCCGCGCGGAGGCGGGGCCGGATTTTGAAAGCTCTTTCCAGATTGCCGTTTTCGGCAGAACCTCATTTTTCTGTATACTGCGTACCGCCGCTTGAAGGGTTTCCGCAGATTCGCAGAGAAAAAGATAGCCTGAGTGGATTGTGTAATACGGCGAGGGGACCCGGAAGCCCCATAACTCCAGAATCGAATGGAGAAACGCAGGTACTTCGATACGGGGGATCCGCATACCGTCGAGGTTCAGGCGGATGTTTTCTTCCACCGCTGCGGACTTAAACGCCTTTTCAAAAGCCTGGCTGCGCTTTTGTTCATCGGCAATTTCTATCGCATAGATCGGATTTTGCCTGCCCTCAAGACCGAAGACGGCAAATTCTTTTCCCGGCCAGGAAAAAAGGAGATCGTCCAGGGAGAGGCCCAAAACGGCGCGGGATGAGGCGTCTGCTTTTTTTACCGAGACCGCCAATTCCGGTCCGGAAAATACCGTGGCCGTGTTATACAGTTCGTGTAAGGTTCCCGCAGAAAGGATCGTACTGTATTGGGCGGCCGCGGGGAGCAGGCCGGTCAAAGAGGGTGAGGAAGGTACCTGTTCCAGAAGCCGCTTGAGTGGAGGGTTTTGGGAGAGGACTTTTCCGGTAATCCGTACGTCAAGCCGCCGGGAAGCGACCGAAAGGGTAAGTGCCAGCGGCGAAGAAAAGTCAAATTTTTTCAGGGCCGCTTCGATTGCTGTTTCTTTATTTGAATCCAGCGCGGCAAAAAATTCGGAAAGCAGTTCCGGGGCCAAAAGAAGCGCCGCATCATACTCAAGCGCCTGTACCGGCTTTTCTCCGGAACCTCTGGCGTCCCCGTCACGGGAATGACCGTTTATGACCGATTCAAAAATTTGCGGGTTATTGGAAACAATAAGCAGATTGTGATACGGGCCAAAGAACAGCGGCTCGCCTGCGTTCCGGTATTCAAAGCGGGAATTTTTTCCTGCCTGAACATAATACAGACCCGGCACGGTTACACGCCCGGCAAGGGCAGGGAGAAAGCGCAGCAGCGGTGAGAGAAACCGGGAGTCCCAGGCCGCCAGAAACTGCGGCGCACCGGGCGGAATTTTTTCACCGGGGAGGAGCGCCCCTTCCAGCGCGCCAGCGGCAATAAAACGGAACCACTTTTTTTGGAGGAGGCCGCTTTCTTCAAGGCCCTTTATTGCAGGCAGGGCAGCGGCAAAAACGGGATTACTTAAAATTTCGGGAAGCGATTCGTGGCCCAGGGCCTCGCCGGCAAGATGCGCCGGATTGGGCACCCGCATGTACAGCGAATAGGAATCGGGAATGACACTTCCGGGGCTTATGCGCCCAAAAAGGGATGAAATAATGAAAATCAGCGGGAGTACAACAAATATAACAAGAAAAATTATCAGTGCAATAATCCAGGGTTTCTTTTTCTTTTTACGCGCCATAATAGATCATTCTATACTGTATCAGCAGAAAACGCCACCCGCTGCGAACGCCGTCTGCTACGAACGCCTGACCGCCTGAAAGAGCGCTTCGCGGCGTATCTCGGTCCAAATGGGCCTGCCATGGGGGCAGTGGGGATCGCGTAAGGCGAGGGCTTCCCTGCCGAGGTCGGCGGCAGTTTTGTCATCCAGCCAGGTCCCGTCACGGATTGCGCCGTGGCAGGAGAGGGTAGCAGCCCATCGTTCCGCCATGTTTTCCCTGGCGCCCCGCAGATCAAGAATCGCCCGCACTGTTTCCGCATCCCCAAGGCGCCAATCCGCCGGAAGGGCTTCGATACGCCATGATGTTCCATCCCGTTCAATGTCGATAGCAAGGACGGCCAGTTCCGCTTTTTTTTCTTCCAGAAAACGATCATCGGTATTACTCTCTGTGCTGAAGGGAATCGGCACGAGCAGTTCCTGTTTGGGGATGGGCCCGGTGAGGAAGCGGTCGTAGAGGAGCCGCTCATGTGCGGCATGTTGATCGATAATAAAAAGCCGGTCTGCGTATTCCATAAGGATAAAAAGCCCAAAGGCCCGGCCCGCAAAACGCGGCGCTTCAGATCCGCCGGAAAAGCCGTATGACGGGGCGGTTTCTGCGGCAAATGATACGCCGGCATTTTCCGCAATCGTTTTTAACGGCGCTTTTTCGAGCAGGGCTTCCAGGGCCAGGCCGCCGGAAATTTCGCTTGACGCTGAATATCCGCTATGTAAATGCTGAAAACTTTTTTCATCAAAATTGCCGGCATCAATACTTTCAGAAATATCTGCGGCGCCGCTTCGGGAGAGGCTGAGCCGGTGGGAAAAGTCCCGCAGGCTTGAGGTGACGGCATGGTGAATGGCTCCCGGATCGGCAAAGCGCGCTTCCCGCTTGGCGGGATGAATGTTGAAATCGGCAAGTTTCGGATCGATGGCGATGAAAACCGCTCCGACCGGGTGCGTTCCGTTGGGAAACAATCCCTGTGTTCCATATTCGAGCGCCTGAAGCAGGGCAAAGTCCGACAGACGCCTGCCGTTGGCAAAAACAAATAATTGCCGCCGGTCGGCGCGGTACAGCTCAGAGCCGCCGATTACGATATCTGCGCTAAAACCGCTTCCCGTTGTATGGATCTCGTGGAGAAAAATTTCTTCGTTGGGCTGCAGCAGGGCGGCGGCAAACCGTTCTTTTTTGGAAGCGGCTGCAGGCAGAAAACATTTAGGGTTTCCGTCCTGGGTATAACGGAAGGCGGCTGCGGGAAAGGCCAGCGCCTTGTCAATAAAAATTTGTCTGCACAGCCCCGCCTCGCTCCCGTCCCGCTTTAGAAACCGTTTGCGTGCGGGTATCGAATCAAAGAGATCCAGAGCGCGGACACTGGTTCCCTTTGTCCGCCGTGACTGGGTGATATGCGCCGGATTCCGTTCTCCGGGACCAATTTCAAGTTTCCACGCTTCCCTGCCGTCGGTACTGGTGGCAATCTCCAGCCGGGAAACCGCCGCCGCCGCCGCCAGCGCTTCTCCCCTGAAACCCAAAGTTTCGGCGGTGTTAAGATCCTCAAGGGAACGTATCTTGCTTGTGGCATGGGTTTCCCAGCAGAGTGCAAGATCATCCCTGCTCATCCCGTCCCCGTTGTCGATTACCTCCGCCCGTTTTGCCCCGCCTCCCTCAATAAACACTTCAATGAGGCTGCCCCCTGCGTCTATGGCGTTGTCAAGGAATTCCCGTATCAGCGCCGCAGGCCGGTCGATAACTTCCCCCGCGGCGATACGCCGGGCCTCCTCCGGCGGAAGAATCTGTATGCGTCCGTTACTCATCGTCAAATAAACCTAACTCCGGTTTTTCATCTTCGCCCGCACTGGAGTTATTCATCAGCACCTCAATGCGGCCTTCGATTTTATCAAGGTCCTTTTCCAGCGTCCGCGCCAGCTTAATCCCTTCCTCAAACGCCTTGAGCGCCTCATCAAGGGGGATGTCGGATTTGCGAATTTTTTCGCCAAGGTCCTCAAGCCGCTCCAGCCGCTCCTCAAAATTTTTCATCGCACTTGCACTCGTCTTCGCCATATCACACTCCCTTCTACTTCAAACAAATAATAAGAAATTAAACCACGAAGGACACGAAGGACACGAAGGACACGAAGGACGCAAAGGGAGAGAAGTGGAATTTTAATTTTTTTCTTCCTCTCTTATACTTTGAGTCCTTAGTGTCCTTCGTGGTAAACATTCTTCTCTTCATTCTGTCCTTGCTGTAATAATCCCTTCCAATGGCCGGATCGATAACAGATCCCCTGTCAAAGCATCTTCCGCCTTTCGCACGAGTTTTCCTGTTTTTTGATTGACCACCACAGAAAAGCCCCGTTCAAGAATCGCCTGGGGGCTTCCCGCTTCAAGACTGGTGACGGCAAGTTCCAGACGGCGGCGCATAGTATCAATACGCTCCGAAAGCGCGCCGAGTAGCTCCTCCTTGGCATCATCAAAGCGGACCAGCCGCGGCTGGAGTATGGCCCGGAAACGGTATTCAAGATCGGAAAGACTGAAGGGCCGCAGCAGAAGCCGTGCCCGTTCAAGTTTTGCCGCCATTGCTTCGCGTATCGTAATACCGAGTTCCCTGATTGCTTCCAGCGCCGCATCGCGGTTTTCGCTGACCAGTTCCGCAGCCGCCGACGGGGTAGGGGCCCGCAGGTCTGCGGCAAAATCGCTTAACGCCCAGTCAATCTCGTGGCCCACGGCGCTCACCACCGGTATCTTCGATGCTGCGATAGCCCGCACGACGATTTCCTCTGAGAAGGGCAGAAGGTCTTCAAGCGATCCGCCGCCCCGCCCGACGATCAGCACATCGGCAAGTTTCCACTGATTGGCCTGTTCAATGCGGCGGGCAATAATTCCGGCGGCCTCGCTTCCCTGCACCGGAGCGGGAAGTATGATAACCCGTATGCCGCCGGCCCGCCTTCCCAGAATATTGAGAATATCCCGCACCGCCGCCCCGGTTGGAGAACTTACCACCGCAACGGTTGCGGGAAAGCGTGGTATCGATTTTTTTCGGTCCTTATTAAAAAGCCCTTCTGCCGCCAGCGCCTGTTTCCGTTTTTCCAGCAGGGCAAGGATTTCCCCGGAACCTGCGATCTCCATTTCCTCGCAGACTATCGAATAACCGCCGCGCGGGGCATACACGGAAAGACTTCCTTTGACACGCAGCAGCATTCCGTCTTTTGGCTCAAAGCCGAGGAAGCGGAGCCGGTTTTTAAACATGACCCCGTCAATCTTTGCCCCCGCATCTTTGAGGGAAAAATACAAATGCCCTGAACTTGCCGGGCGGCAGTTGGAAAGCTCCCCCTCCACCGTCACCTGCGCAAAGTTCCCCTCAAGGCACTCGCGGATAAGATCGGTTAATTCGCTTACGGTGAATTTATGGGTCGTGTTCATGGGCTTTTTACACGCCTTTACTTTCCGGTTCTCCCGCCGTTACCCCGCCCATAACAAAAAAGGCTATAAGCATACAGACGGCGCCGAATATGAAGATCCCGCTGTACCCTGCAAGATCTATCACAAGACCGGTGATGGGCGGCGCAAGGATCGCGGCGCTCTGGCTGAAGGTATAGTAAAGCCCGGTGTAGATTCCCATCGTACCAAAGGTTGCCATCTGCCAAAGCATCGGGAAAGAATTGACTACGACTCCAATCCACACTGCGCCGTAAATAAACATAAGAGCCAGAAAAAATATTAATACTGCCGAGGTTCCTGTGAGTCCCAAAAGGTTTGCCGCCGGTCCGCAAAGGGGAATGAGACACAGTACGATGGTGAGGATAAAAAGACTTCTGCGAATGTAGTTCCGCCTCCCGAGTTTGTGGGCCAGGTAACCGGTGGGAATGGCAAGGGCGGCGCCAGCAATGCCCGCAACCCCCTGGGCAAGGGCGGCATAGCCTTCGGAAACTTTTAAGGCGTCTACCATGTAAAGGCCGAGGAACGGCTTAAGCCCCTCGTACGCCATGAACCAGAAAAAGAGTGAAATAAGGATACGCGGTACCGATGCGTTATGCCCCGAAAACGCCTGTTTGATCGAGGCAAGTATCGGTACACTTTCTTCCGTTTCTGTTTCAGGATTTTTTTCCCGCACAAAGAGGAGCAGTACCGCCACTGCGGCAAAAATGCAAAAGGCTGAAATAAGGAAGGGGAGTTTTTCGTCTTTGTTCATCATCGGCGCCAGAACCAGGGTGCCGCCGATAAGGCCGAACGCGCCCATCATATTGATTACCCCGTTGGCCTCAGAACGGAAAACACCCGGTATGATGTCGGGCATCAGGGCAACAACCGGCCCTCTTACGGAAGTTTTAAAAATGTTAAAAACAAAGAGCAGGATGATCAACGCCCAGAAGGACGTTGCCGCCGACAGCGGAATGAAGGCAAAGAGAATACCGGCAATGGGAAGCATCACTATGATGAACGGCATACGCCTGCCAAGTCGCGTCCTCGTGCGGTCAGACCAGACGGCAATTACCGGGATAAGAAAGAGTTGCAGAATGTTGTCCAGCGTCATGACGCCGCCTATTGCAGCGTTGGAGCTGATGTAACGCCGTAAAAATATCGGGATATAGGTATCGTACAGCGGGTCCATAAGACCCATAGTGAGAAAACCAAACCCGATAAGCATGGTAATCCCCAGATACCCCTTAAAACTGCCTTTCGTTTCACTCATTTGTTTAGTATACCCTATAAAACGGTGTCAGTCACCTTTTTTAGATATTTTTTTCCTTCTAAGTCCGTCAGCTCCAAATGCCGATAGTCATAACGTATGAATGCCCTCACGGTTTTATTTGGCGGCGGCCTTACTGCAAAGGCCCTGGAAAACGTTTTTGACGGAAAAAATAGCCTCTCAATGGCGCTGGAGCGGGGCGCGGCCTTTCCCGGCGCATCAAAGACGGTCTTGTTGATAAATGATGATTTTTCCGGCCCTTTACCGGTTCTGTCCCCCCATTTTGAGGTTAAAAAAATGGCAAAGTGGTCAAAAAAAGCACTTTTAGAGGCGCTTTCCAATCTGGGCGCCGGATTTGACTGTACCTATTACGCCTGGGCGGATTGCCCCTTCCTCGATCCGGCGCTTGCCGGGGCTATCGCCGACCGGCACCTCCGTTATGCGGCCGAATACTCCTATGCCGACGGCTGGCCCTACGGCTTTGCCCCGGAAATCCTGGCGCCCGGGACGGCGGGGATTCTTGCCAAAATTTTGGGTGATGATGACGGAAAAGTCGAGCGGGATACGCTGTTTGCCGTGCTCCAAAAGGATATCAACGCCTTCGACATAGAAACCGAAATTTCCCCGGTGGATCTCCGCAGCCACCGCATCAGCCTTCAGGCCGACTCAAAGCGGAATCTGCTCCTCCTGACCAATTTTGTGCAAGCCGCAGAAGAAGTATCGGGGGAACCGGGAACCATTCCCACAGCGGCGCTGGCGGCTGCCATCATCGAAAAAAAACCGGAAATTTTAAGAACCCTTCCAAATTTTTACCCCGTTCAGGTTTCAGGCGGCTGTCCGCAGGCCTGTTCAATGTGTCCGTATCCGCAGATTGCCGGCAATGTTACCAAAAACCATGCCTTTATGGATGCTGTGCAATTTGAAAAGCTCCTGGAAAAAATCAGCGCCTTTTCAGATGATGCGGTAATCGATCTTTCCCTGTGGGGTGAACTCAGCCTGCATCCCGGTCGTATGGAACTTATCCGCATGACCCTTGCAAGGCCGAACCTTGCCCTTATTATCGAGACTTCCGGCATTGGCTGGAAAAACGGTGAGGCGGAAGAAGCTGCGGCGCTGGCAAAAGAAGCCATTGATACGGGCGGGCGGACAAGTCCGCTGCCGCCGCTTTCCTGGATAGTTTCCCTTGATACGGCGGACAGTCAGCGGTACCGGGAAGTTCGGGGACCGGGTTTTGCCGAAGCCGTTGATTTTGCAAAAAAACTTTTTACGCTTTTCCCGAATGACGCCTATGTTCAGGCAGTAAGAACTGCCGGCGCAGAAGATGATATCGAAAAATTTTACCGGTCGTGGAAAGAGGCGGCGCCGGGCAGCAAAAATGTGATCATCCAGAAGTACGATGATTTTTGCGGGGCGCTTCTGAAAAAGCAGGCGTCGGATATTTCGCCGGTGATACGTCAGCCGTGTTGGCATATCATGCGGGATTTTCCGGTGCTCATCGACGGCAGGGTTCCGCTTTGCCGGGAGGATATAAAAGCATTAAAGGGGGAGGGTGATGGGAGTATTGCTGCAGGCATTCTGGGCAATGCCTTTACCGAAGACCTTGCGGCTATCTGGCAGCGGGGAAAACCGTATTACCAAAAGCAGTGCGAAAAACACTATACCGGTCTCTGTGCGGGGTGCGATGAGTACTATAC
>JAISJS010000033.1 GCA_031261385.1 Treponema sp. | reverse complement strand
GTAAAGGATAATCATATTTTAAAAAGTCAATCTTATTATTGCCTACAAATATATTTAAGAATATATCCGATTCATTACCAATTTCAAATCCTTTATAATATTTATAAAAATATTCAAGTATTTTAAATTTATTAAATTCCTTAGCGGTAAATAAATCAATATCATCAGACATTCTATGTCCTATTTGTAATGATAACGCAGTCCCTCCAACAAGGTTATAGTTTTTGAATATATTATTTTTATTCAGGTTTATCAGGATATCCCATAAGGGCTTTTCAACAGACTCTTTTCGTAACATCTGAAATCTTCCTTATTTATATGCAATATAATACTTAAATAATTTAATACTTTTTTATCTAAATATTTTAAATTAACAACGACATTTCTTATTGTCTCTTCCCCATAATACCTAAATACTTCTCTTTCATCATTTTCAGTTCCGAAAGAAAACACTCGCTCAATAACAAGTCTTTTATCATCATCATAGTCTATCTTATCATAATGAATATCCCAAAATATTTTTTTTGAAATGACAGGGTATTTTACACTATCTTTGACATCCATAAATAATCTCCTGCCGTATATAGTAGTTATATTTATAGTCCAACCACGGTTATGGTATTTTCGTTAGTCCAGGTCAAACGTTCATCCCAGGTTTTTTGTTTTGCCGCGGGCCGCCGGTCAAATATCAGCAGATATGCCGGGGAGGCGCCGTCTATTTTATCACGGTACATCGCTGTTTGCCGTAAACCTTCTTCTTTTACTTCTTCGGGGGTATCATAGGAATGTACCAGTTTAATTTCGATGATATACCAGCGCCTGTTGTACTCCACCCCTAAATCCATGCGGCCGCGGCCTGCAGCATACTCCCGCTCAATGCGTCCGCCGCCGTTAAGGACGCGCTGCAAAAACGCCATTAATAAAAGATGGGGGAACGCTTCGGTGTAATCCGATTTCTGTTCCCATACTTCGGAGTGCTTTCGCCAGAATCTCTGGAATTCCCGTAACAGAGTGTCCATATCAAGGCTGCCGTCGGCTTTTTTCCACTGCCACTCAGGCGCGGGGATTGCATCCTGGGTAGAAGATGTAAGGTGACGGGCAAGTACCTCACGATAAATCGGGTTTGCCACGATGGGCGTTCCTTTTTCCCTGGTTACCAGTCCCAAATCAATACAAATACGGAACCCCTCGCCTTCGGTAAGTGCAGGATCAGACTCTCCTGCTATAAGGGTTTCCATCACTTTTCTAACCTGAGGATTCTCCATGCGCACCGCAAGGGAATCAAGATGAGTTTCCCGCGCAAGGATCATCTGCTCCCGTGCTTCGCGGATATGTTCAATAGTGACGGTTTCCCGGCTGTCTTCATCCAGTATCCGCATGGTAGCGCGCATAAATAATGAATTGACTATCCATGGCTGACCAAGGGACTGGTCAAAGACATAGTCAAGCGCTTCACTTGTTATTTGCTGTCCGGTTTCCTGCGTCCGCTGGGCAAATAATTTTGCGATATCATCTTTTTGAAAATTGGATAGCACCGCAGAATCTTCTTTTATGTTGAAGGGAGAACCGGGGTTCGGGGCAATGCCGTCCTTGGCGGCGGTACTATAATCCTTTAGATCCCGCATACCAACCAAGGCGACTGATACGGGGAATATACCCACGCCCCGTTCGGCAAAACCACTCCGCAGCTGCCGTAAAAAACTGATCAGCGCTTCTCCGGTTAAGACATCAACTTCATCAAAAAGTACCACTAATGGCTTGGGGGCAACAAGCTCCGCCCATTTACCCAGGGTGATTTGCAGGAGATTTTCAGTGTCCTTTTCTTCAATTACCGGAACGGGGACTCCTACATAGCCTGCAAAATTGCAAATAGCGTGGTACATGGTACGCATTGCTTCAGCCCGTTCTTTTACCCCCTGACAGGTTTCTATACTGACATAACAGGCCACCGCTTCATCCCCGGCGTTAATTTCCCGCATCCAGCTTTGCAGAAACGTGGTTTTCCCGGTTTGCCGGGGAGCGTGAAGCACCCAGTACAGCTTGTCCCTGATATACCGGTGCAGCTGCGCCCCTACCAAACGTTCCTCCGGCGGGAGCATGTAGTGATCTTCCGGGTTACAGGGACCGGTGGTATTAAAAAAACGAACTTCCCGTTTTGAAGGATACTTGGCCGACATTTTTTACTCCTCCCCATCAGGCGGTTTTGCAACAGCCGATTTTATGGACAACTTTATTCGTTTTCATTCATCCCTAGGCCCCATCCGCCATCTTGCGGAACGCTTCGTTCCGGCTGTACAAATCTGTGTAATTACCCTGATCGGTAATTATTCCTTTATCCATCAAATAAATTACATCGCAGTTTTTAACCGTGGTTATACGGTGGGCAATCATGATGATTGTCTTTTTACGGCTGAGGTTTTTTATCGCATCCATGACGGCGGTTTCGGTCATGCTGTCAAGGGCGCTGGTGGCTTCGTCAAGGATCAGGACGGAAGGGTTGTGATAAATAGCCCGGGCAATGCCGATGCGCTGGCGCTGGCCGCCGGACAGCCTGATGCCCCGCTCGCCGATAATGGTGTTGTATCCGTCCTTCAGTTCATTCACCACAAAATCCTGGATGTTGGCTAATGCGGCGGCGTTCATGACCGCCTCATCATCTATTTTTGCGGGGTCGATGCCGAAGGCGATATTGTTACGGATAGTGTTGTCGATGAGAAAAATTGACTGGGGGACATAGCCAAGATTTTTTTGCCAGTTTTTCCGGTTCGTATCGTTGATTTCGGTGCTGTCAATAACTATTTTGCCGGTTTGGGCTTCCAGTAATCCCAGAATAATATCTACCAGGGTTGTTTTTCCGCAGCCGGTGGCGCCAACCAATGCTACGGAGGTATTGGAAGCAATGGTTATGCTTTGATTTTTTATAATGTCTTTTTCCGTGTTCGGATAGGTAAAAACAATATTTTCAAGTTTTATCGCGGTATGAAAATCCATTTTAGGGGTATCGTCGCCGCTTAACGCTTCGCCGTCGGGGAGCGTATTAAAAGCCCGGTACAAGTTTTCAACAATGGAGTATTTATATTTTATACTGGCGAAGGCCTTAAACATTTTTTGCAGTAAAGGAAGGAGCCGGTATGCGCCGAATGCGTAAACGGTTAATACGGGGAGGAAACTTTCGATCTTTGCGCCGGAATGGATCAAAATAACAATAACGCCGATTATGCCGCCGATGGCGATGGTTTCAATCAGATATTTGGGGATCTCATTGATAACTTCGCTGGTGGCGTCATTCCGCGCGGATTTTTGGGAAGGCCCCGAAAAGAAATTCAGAAAGACCTTTTCTTTGCCGAGAATTTTTATATCCTTAATGCCGCCAAATGTTTCTGAAATATATTTGAACCGCAGGCCGTTTTGAAGGGTTTTCTCAGCGCCTTTCCGGGCAAGTATTTTTCTGACCATGGAAAAAATAATAACATACGAAAGGCCGAGTACCACACTGACAATAAGCGCCAGCAGCGGATTGATGATGATTAACAAAACAAATATGGATAAAGAAACGATTGATCCCGAAATAAGCTGCAACAGGGAAATGAGCACACCGTTAACAAAATCATTAACATCGTTTAAAACATTTCTCGATAATTCGGGTATTTTCGCATTCAGGTAGAAAATATAGGGCTGCCTGAGGTATTTTTCCAGGAGACGCATGGCGATTGCATGACGCCGGTTGGTGGAATACCGCAGGATAATATAATTGATAGCCGCAAGACAGAAATTGCTGAGGGCTAACACAACAACCACCACTATGCCAAAGGCGACAATAAACCGGTTATCCGACGCAAAATTGAAATAGGTATAGACACTGTTCAAATACGTGTTGGTATGAATAATTTGCGGATTTGATACTACCGAAATAAAGGGCCCCAGAGAACCGATGCCGACCAGTTCAATGAATCCCATTACCAGCAGCAGTATCAGTACCAAAATAAGCCGCCGCCTTTCGGGGGCGGTGAGTAACGCAAGGATTAATTTAAGGTTCATCTGTTTTTTTATAATACTCCGTAAACCATTCCGCAAAAGCCGTAAGCCCTTCGTCAATCCCCGTATGGGGCGCCCATCCCAGATCCCGCCGGGTGTCTTCTATATCCGCTTCGGTTGCAAGCACATCCCCATCCTGCAGGGGAAGGTACCGCTTCACCGCTTTTTTCCCAAGTGCGTTTTCCAGGGTTTCAATAAAAACACCCAGTTCCTCAGCATGGTTGTTCCCCAGGTTATAGATCCGGCAGGGAGCGGGGGCAGGGGAGGGGATATGCGCTGATGCTTTCATGACCCCTTCAACAATATCATCAATATAGGTAAAGTCCCGCCGCATTTCACCGTTGTTGTAGACATCTATGGGTTCACCGTTGCTGATGGCCAGGGAAAATTTATAGTAGGCCATATCCGGGCGGCCCCAGGGCCCGTAGACGGTGAAGAACCGGAGGCCGGTCACCGGGATGTTAAACAGGTGGGCGTAGGTATGGGCCATGAGTTCATGGGATCGTTTGGTGGCGGCATAGAGGCTTACGGGATGGTCTACCGGGTCATGCACGGAGAATGGACGCTTGGCGTTCATGCCGTACACGGAAGAGCTGGAGGCGTATACAAGATGGGGGATGGAAAGGGCGCGGCAGATTTCAAGGATGCTGAGAAACCCGCTGATATTGGAACTGATATAGGCTTCGGGGTTTTGCAGGCTGTAACGGACTCCGGCCTGAGCGGCAAGATGAATGATCCGGTCGATGGCGCCATACGCGTGGATATAATCATTGACCGCGTTACTGAGCCGGTCTTTTTCTTCGATCCGAAGTTGTATACATTGGAACCGCGGAAAAACAACGCTTGCCGCGGGTTCACCATACCGCAGCTCGCCGGGTTTTATTCCCAGCTCTTTTAGCCGGTCCTGCTTCAGGGAAACCGCATAGTAATCGTTTACCGAATCAATGCCCAGTACCCGGTGGCCCTGTTCGAGCAGTTTTTTTGCGATATGGAATCCGATAAAACCGGCGGCGCCGGTAACGATGCAATTCATGGGGTAACTACTTTCCTATTCCAAAATACCGCAGCCCCGCCGCTTCAACTTCTTCCTGTTTATACACATTCCGCAGATCAAAGAAGCAGGGGAGGGTAAGCAGTGTTTTTACCCGTTGGAGATCCAGGTTACGGAATTGGTTCCATTCGGTCAGCAGTACCAGCGCATCTGAACCATTCAGGGCATCGTACTCATCTTCCGCAAAATAGACGGCGCCCTTAATTGATTCAAGGCGCCAGGCCGCTTCTTTCATTGCCGCGGGATCCCATACCCGCAGCCGGGCGCCTTTTTTAGCCAGCCCTTCACAAATAGTGATGGCAGGGGACTCCCGCATATCATCCGTGTTGGGCTTAAAGGCAAGGCCGAGGATGGCAATGGTTTTGCCCGGTAATGCGCCGGGGCCGCCCAGGCCGGTTTCAATTTTATCTATCATGCGGAGCTTCTGGCGTTCATTCACCGCAATGGTGGTTTCCACCAGGGAAAGGGGTTCGCCGCAGTCCCGGCCTATCCGCGCCAATGCCTGGGTGTCCTTGGGGAAACAGGAGCCGCCGTATCCCGGCCCGGCATGGAGGAATTTTGCGCCTATCCTGCCGTCACGCCCCATGGCCTTGGCAACATCCTGTACATTGGCGCCGGATTTTTCACAGAGGTTGGCTATCTCGTTAATAAAAGTAATCTTCACCGCCAGAAACGCGTTGGAGGCGTACTTTATCATCTC
>JAISJS010000029.1 GCA_031261385.1 Treponema sp. | reverse complement strand
GTCAAAGTCGATGATATCCAGGTCCTGGCCCAGTTTAACGTGGTCGGCGGGCTCAAAATCAAACTTTGTGGGCTCCCCCACCCGCTTGACCTCCAGGTTATCCTTGTCTTCCTTGCCCACCGGCGCTTGGGGATGGGCCATGTTGGGGACACGCCGGCCTTCCAAGTCCAGTTCCGCCTCGGTCTTGCCCAACTCCGCTTCGGCGGCGGCGATATCATCCTTGAGCTTCTTCCCTTCTTCGATAAGTGCGGCCCGCTTGTCGCTTTCAACTTTCCCCTTCATTGCCTGGGCATTGGCGTTCCGCTGCTGCTGCAGGGACTGGAGGGCGGTACTCAGTTCGGTACGGCGGTTAAAGAGGCGGACAACCAGGTCCGCATCGGCTTTCATATACCGGTCGGTGATGTTTTTCTTCACCGCCGGGAGGTTTTCCACGATAAAACGATAATCTAACATGATGGATCAGTATAACAAAGGGGAAAAGCCATAGCAAGCGACCCAAAGCAGAAAACAATTAAGCAAGCCCTTACGGACAATGGGCGGTTTTCCGGTTTAACTTTCGAGCATCGCCACAACGTGGGCCCTGAAATTCTTTTCCAGGTCTACTTCGACATTCTTATAAAACAGATCGGATACGACCTTCCGTTCAAGTTTTTTGTATTCCTCATAACTTTGTGTGTACGACGGAAAAACAGCGTCCCCTTTACGGGTTATTGCAATTTCAATGCCGCCCTTTATGCTGTACGCTATAGCTTCTCCATAGGGCGCTTTCTTTACCGGCGCGTTAACCTGTACGGTAACCGCATATTCACCACTGTTCGGCGCAACTATCAGCTTGTTTTGTTCGAACACTTTTTGTACCGCACGTTTCACCCGCCCGCCGGCATCACCGCGTACACTGATGGAAAACGTCGTCCGGCTGCGCAGCCGTTCATATTCAGAGTACAATTGCTGTATCGTATTGAGATACAGGGCATACTTTTGCAGGTAGTCCCTGCTTTTTCCCGGGCTGGTAAAGGACAAATTATCAATGAATTTTCTGGTCATATCGGCGATACTTTTTTCCTTTGCAAGCAGCTTCAACGAATAGAGCGGGTCATCATTCTGGGTTACGGCGGCCATAAGCGCGTTAATACCAACCATATTTGTTTCTACTCTTAAACGATATTGTTCCTCCGCATCCTTCCGGTTGATATAGGCCAGTACCGTATACGCCTTATTTTTGGGATTAAGCCAGGGATCCGTAAAACGAATTCCAAAAAAATCCTCCTGGGATTCAATACGGCTGTATTCATTAAATTGCGTCTTGTCCGAATATTCATTTTTCGTGGAACTGATTGTTTCCCGGTATTCGGAAATTTCCTCGCTGACCGCCTCCACCGTGGTATGAAAGTACCGCGACATTTCTATCAGCGCCTTTTCTTTTGCATTCTCCGGCGTGGCGGCTTCGCCCTTTACCCATATAAATTTACTATCGGGATACAGGGATCTGGTGTTTGTAAACCATGTCGGAACCCTGTCCGGCGGTTGAACACCTGCTTGATCGGTACTACCGATCGGCGCCTCTTCCTCCGTCTCGTTAATGGGAGGGGGAACAGAACCACACCCCAATACAAGTACCGCCAACGCGGCTGTCAGTACAAATGCCGGGACCTTTTTTTGCATACCTGTTTCCCGGCGCAGACAAAGAAACAAATCTTTATCTGCGCCACACGCCATTATTCACCGCCGGTTTCTACCGGTTCCGGAGATATTTTTTGTGCAAAGGCCGCATCCATAGCTTTGAGGGCCGCATCGGATTTTATCCGTGCGTTTTTTGAAGCGGCGCTTTCAATGACCCCTTTTATGTCATTTTCAGCCGCAGCCTGATTGTACGCAATCATAGCATAGACCGTACCATCGGCGCCAACGTCACGCTTTGTTACTTTTGCGCCTTTTATAGCTGAGGCAGCTAATTGCCGGTCAACGGCTTCAAACATTTCGGCAACCGCCGCATCCGTAGAGGCGCCGCCTCCGGCTTCGCTATAGTAGTCCGTTTCCATGGCCTCAACCAACGCTTTCATCTGGAAGGTCAGTGAAGTACGGGCGCGGTGTTCCGCCGCGCTTCTGCTCCTGTCTGATCGCGCCATTTTAGCGCTGCCGATGCCAAAGATGTATCCATCATCTTCGGGAGGATTTACGTACCAGCTTGGAACACCGGATATCCATGATGTGGCATTCGACTCTACCGGCTCCGCCGCCTCCGCTTCTACGGGCGCCGCCGCTTTTTGCGACGCGCATCCAATCAATCCCGCCGCCAAAAGCGGCAATACCAACAAACCCATTTTTTTCATACCCTCTCTCCTTCATTCCCGCATATCAGGCGGGCAAACCCGCCATCCTTAAGCCGCTCAAAGGCAGCATAAAAACCTTAAAAAAAGACAAAAATTTCCCTATATAAAGAGTATACCGTATGTATCTATTTTTTCAAGCATAAAATATTGAACGCTTTCTTTGTATTATGTTTATTTCTTACAATGTCAAGTCCGCTGCGATCCGGGCATCCTTGACATGCTGATTTTTATGGGATATATTGTTATAGGGAAATTCTCAACAGAGAACGTTAACTCAAAATTTGCATGTGAGAACGGTGGTAAAATAGATGAAAAAAATGCTGTTGGCGCTTTGTTTTGTAAGCGCCGTTTTGGCGTGTGCAACACCACCTCAGGACAGCAGCAATCCGATGGATATTAACGCCGCCCTACAGTTCGTAAGCTCCGAGATAGCCACCCATTTACCTGAGGGCGCGAAAATTGCGGTGTTGAATGTTGCCGGCGCTCCGACCGAAGCACTGGCTAATTATATGCTCAACGAAATTGTTGACGTGCTGGTGAGTACGGGCAAGTTTACGTTGCTTGACCGTGACAAGACGAATAAAGCGATGATTAATACTGAAATTGGCTATCAGCAAATAACCGGCGAAGTGAATGAGGACAATCAGGTACGGATCGGCGAAAATCTTGGCGCGCAAATTATCATAACCTGCATGCTGGAGGATATAGGCGACTACTACCGGATTCGGCTCAGGTCATTGGAAATACAGGGACGTAAAATGATAGCCGCAAGATCCGTTAATATGAAATCTACGGACAAAGTGCTTGCCCGGGCTCTGGAGTTTGCGGCGCTGATACCGGGAAAGCCGGAAATACCCGCCTTATCCTATAGTAAGACCGGCTTCAGTAATACGCGTTACTTAAATATAAGCTGGAAGAAAGCGCCGAAAGCAACCGCATATTATGTATACATTGCAGAAAGCCCGGTTCAACCGCTTAACCCGACTTTAACAGAAAAAAACACTTCCTGTAAGGTTGAAGTCAGGGAAAAAAGAAAACAATACATTTGGATACAAGCAACAAATTCAACCGGCGGTTCACCCTTAAGTGAAATGGCTATTTCTAATCCTAATTATTAGATTTTTCCAGCGCCACAATATAGGCGGAGCTCCCCACCAGGAGGGCCAGGAAAATTACAAACAAAAACGGGTAGAG
>JAISJS010000027.1 GCA_031261385.1 Treponema sp. | reverse complement strand
CCTGACCTTTAGCGGCAAAGTTGCCAGCGGTGTGTTCTTTGATTCTGATGACGTACCTAAAGAAAACCCCTCCATTCAACAGCCGATTAACCCAAACTATATTGGGGAAGACGGGCGTGTCCGTTTATGGAATGACACAGACACCGATACCGGCCTCCGTGCGGACTTAACCGCAAGTTATACTTATGAAAATATCGGTTTCAGAATCCGGCTTAGGTCGGACTACGATCCCGCATCTGCCTCTGTCGCTGATGCCAATCGTATCACTGTCGGACGGTATGCTTATGGCTGGGTTAATCTGTTTAATGAGGGCCTGAAACTTACCGGCGGGTTTATCGATCTGAGCGATAATGTCTGGGGTACCCTTGGTGATGGCGACTGGGATATAGGCGGGGATGGTGTACGGCTGGAAATTAAACCGTTTAAATTCTTCAAAACACTGGATGAAGACGCTGTGGGCAGCCTGAATATCGGTGCGTTTCTCCGAATACCGGCAAAGGAGAATCCAAACAGGGGAAGGGATGATACGGGGAAAACAGTGTACAGAACGGTAGATTTTCAACGAACCCTCCAGGAGACCGTATTTGGTTTTCGGTATATCCATCCCTGGTTCTATGCAAGTCTCCAGTTAGAACTTGATAGCGACATTGATGGGGTGGATATCTTTGAAGGCTCAGGCGGCCAAATTCTTTCCGACTGGAAAGTGTGGAGCAGCGCCGGAGATGAGACCCGGTTGATGTTCGGCGCGGGTTTTACTCTGCTGCCCGCCCTGGTAGTAACCGCAGAAGGCAACATTGAAGGCTTGGGTAATTGGGAGGCCCGGGGCAAAGCGGATTTGCGGCAGACCGCTTCCTATACCCTGTTTGATACGCTTACCCTTGGCATGAAGGCCCAGGAACTTATCTGGGGGTATGATTTGGAAAAACATGCTGATTTACCTTTTGAACTTACGCCCTGGATGCAGTTTAAACCCTTTGTGAATTATAGGATTATTCCTGCTTTTACCGCTGGTTTGGAAGGTGGATTCGGATCCGGTCATCTGGTAACCGGTCTTCTGGCGTCGAAAACCAGTAACACTAATGATCAAAATAACAAAGACCTGTTCTTTGTGAATGAAAAATATAACTATTATATAAAACCAAACCTTGCCTATAAATTTGCAGGTGGTCTTGAAGTAACCGCCTGGTATAAGGCAACATTCATCGGTTATGCCGATTTGGGAGACGACCCGACGCTTGCCGATCGGCGAAGATCAACTATACCGTTTACAGATGACGGTATGACCCTAATTGATTCTATGATACAACATCAGGTTGCCCTGGAGTTTATTTGGACATTCTGAAAATCCGCCTTGGGGCGGATAAGACCTTATGCGAAGGAGTAAGAATATGCAAAAAAAATTTGTTTGTGGGTTGTTATTAACAGCGCTTTTGACGCTGGTAATAGCATGTCAAAATGAGATCAGTTCTGATCAGGCCGGAGTAAAATCTTTGTACCGGTCAGTTTCCGATGAGTTCGGGAATACGTACCTGTTACCGTATTCTCCCTACAATTACAAGGTGTTATTATCGAAATTTGCTCCTGCCGTCAGCGGCGGCGAGTCGCAGGTAATAACAGGAGATCGCAAGCTGAACCCTACCGTATGGGATTCGGCGAACTCATCGCCGATTACGAACTATTTGAGTACCACAGGCGGGCCTCCGACCGGAAGCTACTCCACGGCAGGTACCTTAAAGTCCGTGTGGGACGGGTATACGCTATACCTCGGCGTCACCGTGCTTGACAATACGCCTTCCAATTTGACCGCACTTGAAAATTCTACGCAGCGTCTGACAAGTCCGGGAACGGGTGCATGGAACCAATTTGACGCCGTTGGATTTAATATTGACTTTATGGATGACAAGTTCGACAAGTGGTCACTGGACGACGGCTTTATTAAAGTCAGCCGCAGCGGGAAGCTTGCCAGCGGACGGATGAATGACAGTGGCAATGACACCGGTACCGGTGATGAAACCTGGGCCGATCCCTTTGGTCAGCCTGAAGCCCGTGAATTTACTGACCGCATTAAAGACTGGGGCGCCTACGAGAACTCCGGCGGCGGTTACACCGCATGGTTAGCCGTCGAGATTTGGTCCGGCGCCGACCCCAAAAACGGCAACGACTTTGGGTTTGACGTGTTTATCCAGGATTCACCTTCTAATAACGCGGCTCGCACCGGGGTTACCTTCTGGAGCCATGAGAACAACGGGTACCGTTTCAACAACCGGGAAGGAACCCTGGATTGGGGTACCGTCGTGCTCACCGGTCATACCGCCGGCACTAACAGCGATTTTGCCCGCAGCGACTGGATGCTTACCAACCCCATTCGGTGGGCGAAAGGCGATGCCTTTGTAGCCGGATCCTTAACCGTTGAAGGCTGGTGGCCGATTACAAGCACCGGCGCGCCGGCTGCCTATTTGATTAACCTGCCCGATACGGTGGCGTCCTCATGGGAACCCACCACGTGGACTGCCTTGCAGAACGCCGTAGATGCGGGAAGAGCTAAATTAACGATTAAAGACAGTTGGAAGCGTCCCCATGTTGACTGGAGTACGGGTATAACTCAGGAAGAGGTGCGGACACTGGGGCAAAATGTTGAAGCCGCAATCATCGGCCTCAAGTGGGCGGATGACATTCTTGGCGCAACCAGTCAGGCTGCCGATGTGGACCGCCTGAACACGCTGCCCGATCCGCTCAAGTTCAAGACCGATGGTAATTTTGGTAACGGCGCGGTTATTCCGGGCATTACCAAAGGCGCTATTGTACAAAATGCGGAAGATTGGGCATTACGGCAGCGTGAAATCAAAGCCCTTGCCGCGTTGTATGAATACGGCCCCATTCCCGATGCGCCTGCTTCACACTCGGTGGTGATTCAGTCCACACCGGCGGTACCGGCGCACTGGGAACATCCGGGATGGTGGATAGTCGGCGGCTTACCGAGTCTGGTGGACGCACGGCTGGCAGCATATACCCTGAGCGCTACATACAATTACTCCGGCATAGAACACGCAAGCTGGGACGGTACACCTGCTACAACAATCCCCGGCATAACCGCAGTGCCCGGCAGTAAGTCGGACTCCTATGCAATTTCGCTCCCAACAGCGGCGCAAAAGCTCGCTAACGGTATTGCTGCAGACGCCGCAGTGCCTATCGTTGCTTCGTTTGCC
>JAISJS010000411.1 GCA_031261385.1 Treponema sp. | reverse complement strand
TTTATTTAAGGGCGTATGACAATACCACTCCACAGGCATACATGGTCCAGCAGATTGTAAATATATCGGTGGATAACTCCTATCCGTATATTAAAAATTTGACTGCGGCAAACGGCGCTACCGATCAGTTCTACATTGAGGGAACCACCTGGGATTACTATAAGGGAACCGCCGATCCCGCTTCGGGGCCGGTATTTGCCATGAAGGAAATGGTGGTGTACTTTGAGCGGGGCGGAAACTACATTAAACCTGATGGTACGGTAATACAGGCAAAGGCTAACCCCAATACAACCATGACCACATTGCCAAATGTGCTTGACTTAGGCGATGCTTCTGACACGGGCTTTAGTCTTGATTCTCATTACACAGGCGCTGTTCATAAAACGCCCGGAACATTGGCTTATTATCCGGTAATCAATGCGGCAAGCGGTGGAAGCCATACCGATGATCAGGGCATCATCATTAACAATGTTGAGTTAAGTTCTGATCTTGACGGTGACGGCTTCCTTGAAACCTGGAGCAAGAATGGCAACGACCATCAATGGAATGTCAAGTATACTACCTGGACATTCAGAAATATTAATTTAGCAGACGGCCCGCTTACCGTTCACTATGTTGCTATAGATGAAGCAGGAAACGCTACGCACTTTAGCCAGAACCTTGTTATCCGCAACAATCCGCCTATCGTCTGGAATCTTGATATAGGTACCGACCTTGACAAGAGCGGAACCATCAGTGAAGCGGAAAAACTGACCGGGCTTACCGTGGCGGCGCTCAAGACCGATACGGCCAAACGTATTGACAATGACCGCTACGACTTTGACGGCGCCATGAAAAAGCCGGAATTTGTAGTGCGTAACAACAGCCTGCAGTTTGATATCTCTACGATAGACGGTAACGGTACCAAGACCTACAGGGTGCAGCATGTCAAAAAGACCGCTGTTGCAGGAACCGCAATTACTGCAGGGAATGTATACACCATTGTTAATCCGGGTGAGACAAACTGGACCTTACTTGGTGCGCCGGGCAATACTGCAGGCACTACCTTTTTTGCAACTTTAGCAGGTACCATGAGTGCAGCAGGGGACGCCACAACTTTTACAGAAGTGGTAATGCAATCTACCACTACGGCGAATGCTATCGGTACTCCTTCCTATGATTCAAAGACTACATCAATAGGGTCGGTCGCCTTTATTCCTGCAAATTTTGGTTCCACTGCTTCTACGATTAATGATACAATTGTTGGTAATCAAACTCTGGAGGATATACCACAAGCTGATCGTAACTCCTCACTGTTCCTGATTACGGTTACCGACAGTACAGAGGGTAATCCATTGTCATTTGTCACCTTAGTGGGCCTTGATGTGGATAACGTAGACGAAACGCCGCCCAAGGGCGATGTGCGGCCCTTCTATTGGATGAGCAAGGATGATAACTCGCTCTATGAAAACAGCAAGAGTAACGGTCATATTGAGCTTGAAGGGGATCTGCCCACAGCGAAATTCAATGCCGCTACAGGTATTCTGGATATTGATCCCAAGGTCTCAGGAAAGATCAGCATACGGGGAACCGCGTATGACAATAACCTGATTGATTCGCTTTGGGTACAGCTTGATGGATTTGCCTTTGGCGGCGCAGTTGCTGATGCTGATGTAAACTTTACCGGTTATGCAAAAGCGGCAAGTTATAATCTGGGTGCATGGACAGGCAATGATCAAATGACTGCTAACGGCTGGAAATTCACCGCTAGTGATGCAAGCCTTAATCAGGATGGTCATACCGTTAATTGGCAGCTTGATGTGGATACCAGTAAGGTTACCGGTGTGGCGGCAACAGACCGTATCTTTAGAATTGCGGTACGGGATGCCGATACTGCCTACCATAACCCCTTTACTTCAACGGATACGGTTCAGACAACAGACGCAGCATTGACCGCTTATTACCGGATGGATGTCGTGCCATATATTGGCGGAGTTGAAACAACTATCCGCACAAAAGGCGGTTTAAAGAACAATAATATACGTTCTGCTAACGGCAGATATTCTATCATGAATGGCGAAGTTGTGGCCGATGCTGCCAAAGCAGTCAATACGCGGGATGCTTCGTTCATTACGGTGAAGGGCTTTAATCTGAATCCCACCGCCGTCCGTATACAGTCGGCAGCCCAGCTTACGGCCTACGTACCGGGTACGGTAAGCGGGACAACGATTGCCTATACCGGCGCTGCTGCTCCTTATACAAGCATCAGTCTGGATAATGTTGCAACTGCGACCAAATCCGGTTACTTGACGGTCTACACAAATGGCATAGGAACGCTCAACAACATCAATGCTAATGAATCAAAGGGCGCTTATACTCTGGTAAAGAGCAAAGCTGGTGATGTGTATCAACTGATACCGGGAACCTCTGACGGCAGTGATGAAGAAAACATGTACAACCGTGATGCGGATCGTTACACGACAAAGAACATTACACTGACCGACGATCGGTATCTGCAGTTCTACACGGTTAAAAAGACCGATGTAAAGAACGGTTACTATCCCACTATGATGATGAATACTGCGGGTACAAATCCGGTGTTTAGTTATCTTGATTTAAAGGGCGGCCCTGCAACAGCCCCTGCTGTTGGGGCTGGCGGCGGAGCCGGGAGTGGAACTACTGCTCATCCTGGTAATGCAATACCGCAACGGGCTGAATTTGATTCTACCTCAACTGCAAGGGCGTATACGGAATATCTGATAAAAGGTTTGGTGTTTGAGCAGATGGGTATGGCTCGTGATGAGTCCGGAAGGTACCTTCATGCGACCGTATATAATTATGACGCCGCCGGTCTTGAGCTCGTATATGACCGGTATGCTGAATTATGGGGCAATGGCGCCTGGGGCTGGGCCAGAGGATCAACCTATACAGACTGGCCGGCATCAGGTGGTACAACACGCTATAGGTCTTACGATACCAATAACACTGCTATCTCACTGGAAACCAGTAATTTTGGAAGCCTCCAGCTTGACCGGTTTCACTATCCCAAGCTTATAACAAAGGGAAATTCTTATACCAGTTTTGCTTCGGTTTATATGGCATATTTTGATGATGGTACTGCGGGTAAAGATTTGATCTTTAGAACTTTTCAGATTGGAACTCAAACCGCTGCACGAAATCTCAGAGTGGGTTATGACAATGCGGCGCATGTGGATTCACAGGGTCACAGTTATAATACTGCTTATACGAATTTTACTGAGAATGACGCTGGTACTGGTCGTATAACAGCAGCATCCGGTGCATCCCGGTACTTTGATATGGCGGTAACGTCAACCAATAGAGTAATAATAGCCTACTATGATGAGGCAGACGGGAAGTTAAAGCTTAGGTATTCAAGTACGGCAGTTGATGGATCGGTAACCACCGGAATTGGGTGGACTAATTCTCCTGTCGTATTGCCTGACTATGTTGGTAACTATGTTTCCATGGTTATTGACAGTAATGACCATCTGCACATTGCGGCCTTTGACGCATCGGACTCTGACCTTAAATATATCTATGTGCCTGATGTTACTTCTAACGACAATGTAAAGGTGGTGTCAGTAGATCAGTATGGATCAGTAGGGAACTGGACACAGATCAAACTGAACACTGACGGTGTGCCTTACATTGCGTACTACAATGCCACAGAAACCGGCGGGCGGGATACTATAAAGCTTGCCTATGCGGTAAATCCTGTAACCGGCTCTCTGAGGCCTGTCTTGAATTACAACGATGTATATGCTGGCGTTGATGCCAACGGTTATACGACAAATCAGTGGGAGTATCAAACGGTACCTGCTATTGATCCTCCGCAGGGAGGCTCACCCAAGTTCCAGAAGGTCAATCTTGACTTTGATTCAACCGGCAGGCCGGTTCTGGGTTACCTTGGAACGAACATTGAGTTCTCCTACCCGGTAGGGGAGTAAAAGGAACACTCTTACACCGCCTGCTTTGTGGCAGGCGGTGTAAGTATTTTGTGGGGATTGGAAAATGAGGCAATGCGACATACGTATTGACAAGAAGAGTAGCCTTTGCCATAATTCGTGAATGGATGAGTTAGAAGCGATGGGTAGGGTGTCACAGAAGGTGTAATAATTGAATAAGGAAAAAACTAAAACGAACAGAATAAATAAAAAACGTTTATTATTAATTATTGGTATTATGGTCCTCTCTATTAGTACCATTGTGTTTATTTATCTGCAAAAGAGTGAAAAAGCGAAAAACTTTGTCTGGTACGTTGATGAGAGCTTCGCTGCTCATTGGGAAAAAATACTTGCACAGGCGCCTAAAGAATTTGAGCGCTTCCTTCAAGAAGGAAATATTCAAATCATCAACAGTGAAACAGCAATCCCTGCTGATACGTACGGTTATATTGTTACTACCAACAGGCTAAATGCCTTACAATTAAAAAACAATCAGGGCAATGAACAAAACTCATCGTCAAAAGAAGAAGTCCCGGCAGTTATTGCATATGAGCGCCTTGCCCGCTCGCGCGTATATAAAGGCGCCTATGTACTTGCCCTTGATCCCTGGCTTATCTTTAGTAAACGAAGTACGCCGCCTTTAAGCCGTGAGCGTATAATAGCCCCTGCCCAAGGCACGCAAGACACTTTGCTGCTACTTCCCGGCAGAGATAAAAAAGCGGTAAATTCATGGGCCGCCCGGCTTTTGCAGGAAAGTACAAGCAGTTTTATACAAGACAAGGCAAGTTGGAATGAAGTTAAGGGAGACCTTTTTAGGAGTGGAGTTTTTCAGGAGGGAGCAATTTCGAGTAACTGGAATGAAGTATTATTTACTTTATTGGGTACGCGGGAATGTTGGACGTATGCACCGATAAGCCGTCTGCGCACCCAGTCGGATTATCGCACTTCTCAAATTGAAGCGTTCATTTTCCCCGAACCCGGTGACAATTTCAGTTTACAGGCAGACATATTATGGCTTATTCCTTTTGGAATAAACGATTCTAATAAACAAACCAAAAATCTTTTCAACTGGCTTGATTCCATGGAAGCCGGATCTGTTATTGCGGCTAGCACCACATGGATACCGGCTCATCCTGACTGTCCTCCCTATAATCCGGCAGCCCAAACTGCCCGCATTGCCTGGCTTACATCTTCCTATGTATGGGAGCTTACAGAGCAATAAAAAGCAAGTACCCTGCGCCGCGAATCAGTCAGAGTGGATTACCCTCTCGGACTCATGAACAAATTATTAGGCGAAGCTGATACGGTGTAATACCCCCTGGTATGGGAAAAGCAATACGTACTTCGTGCAAGCCTTATATCAGCTTGTATTCCCTGGCGGCCTGGCTCAGGGCGCTGTTCCAGCGGGGCTGGGAGAGAAAGGCCCTGCGGGTTTCGATGTCGTCGATGCGGCTGGCGCGGCGCTGGAGACGTTTAAAGGCCATGCTGACGGCGGTGTTCATATCGACCTGGGCGGCGCCGGTTTCTTCGAGCACGCGGTACCAGGCATAAAAATAAAAGGCGTCCCAGGGATCCATTTCGGTGAGCCGTTCATCACGCAGAACCCGCTGTATAGTGTGCAGGGCTTCTTCACGGGCGGAATTTTCACTTCCGCCGGTTACCGGAATCCGGCAAAGGGCCAGCGCATGATACACCGAAATTATCCGGTCCCACAGTTCCCCGCGTGAAAAATACAGCAGTTCGCATTGGGCAAAACCGCTGCGCCAGTCGGGCTGTTCGGTGTACAGAAAATTTTCTTTCTCGCGGAAATTTGCCAGGGCACGGGCCAGTTCTACGGTTTTCCGGTAATTCCCCGCAAGATACGAGGCTTCAACTTCAAAAAGATCCGCATCAAAACTGACCTCAGCCGGTTTCATGATCAGGGGATTTTGAAAATACACTTTGGCCCGGTAAATCCATGCGGCAAGAAGGTTGTCCTTTTCAACTGACGGCGGCCCTGCGGGATGTTTCCGCAGATTTTCAAAAATCTCCAGCGCCTCCCGGTAATGTCCTGTCTCAAAAGAAATTCTTCCCCGCAAAAACCGGGACCGGTCCGCCCATTCAGGCCTTCCCGACGACGCCGCCTGTTCCCCTGCCTGTACGATAAGCCGTTTGGCCTTGGACACATTACCAAAAAGAAATTGAGAGGCCGCCTCGTAATAGGCCGATATTCCAAGTTCATAGGCGCCGGTTTTTTCGGCGTTTTCCACGGCGAAGCCCAGGTAGTCGATCGTTTCTCCAACTTGATGTTTGGAAAGATTCGCCAGGGCAAAAAGACGGTACGATTGGGCGAGTACGGGGACTGACAGTCCCTTGACTTCCAGTCCCTTGACTTCCGGTCCCTTTGCAGAGCGGTTCCGTCCCTGGCTCAGCAGAATCGCTTCCTTTACCGTATCAAGGGCGGCCTTAACATCACGTACACCAAGATGATAAGCGGTAAGATTTGCCAAAACCTGGGCGCGCAGCACCGGAGAAAAACTACAGTCCGGAGGATCCTCTTTAAACGCGGCGCGGATTTGATCTTCATCGCCGTGAACGAGGGCCTTCATCGTATTGATAAGATACAGCAGCGGGCCCACCCGCTCCTTCCCGGTGATTTTTTGCAGAGCGCCTCCCGCTATGGCGCTTTCTATTCTGCCATAGGTTCCGTTGATAAGATCCTGGGCAATTGATGTCAGGATAAGTTCATCGCCTGCTTCTGCGCCGCTCCTGCCACCGCCAAGCGCAGAGAGAATTTCCAGGAGGGCAAAGCAGGGGGACAGTTTGTTTTCTCCAACCCATGAAAGCAGGCGCTTACGCACCATGCCGCGGATATTTTCTTTTCGTGCGCCAAGGATGGCTTCCGCCCGCGGTATAAAATTTCCAATCCGGGGCCGGGGATCACCTGCTGCGTCAACGATCCCCAGTGCGGAAAGAATATTAACTGCCCGGGAAAGCATGTCGGGATTTCCTCCCTCCTCAAGAAGAAGCCGGCGGAAAAAAACGGCGGGAAAATATTTCCCCAGCAGGACAAGTGCATAGGCAATTTCCCAAAGATCCTCACTCATAGTCAGGGCGCCCTGGGGGGAAGCTCCGTCGGTATTGAGCTTTATCACCCGCGGAAAAACACCGCCCCACTGTTTCAGGACATCTTCCGGGTCCATTGTCCCTTCCCGGGAGCAGGTCCCAAAAACCGGAAGTTCCTGCCGGCCCGGAAAACTGCCGTACACTTCAAGAAAAATGAGCGCCGCATCCGCTTCGCTTTTCTGGATATTTTCCAGAATGATAATTCCCCGCTGCTTTGCCGATCCCGCATACGTTTCCAGGAGCAGCGTAAAATAACGACGGCACTGCCGCAGCATATACGGAGCATTTTCGTCCCTGAGCCGTTCACGGAACAGTTGTTCCCAAAGGGTCCTGATTTCACCTCCGCCTGAAAGCGCCTCTATTTGCGGCGACCATGCGTCGATAAGGCTCGTGAGCCCCCCCGATCCAAAACGTATAATCAGAGGAGGCGTCTCCCCTGCTATCTCTTTACAAAACTGATACAGGCCGTCCCGCTTCCCGATAAATTCATTCCCAAATAAAACCGCATTTTTGCTGCTCCGCTCCTTCCCCTGCCTGAGCGCCCGCAGAATGGTCTCCCTGAGCGGAAAAATAATTTCCGGATCGGCGGAAAAAGAATTCAGTTCCTTTATGCGGACAAAGCTGCCGGTATCAATTTTTTTTCGCCTGGGCCGCTCCCCGTTCCGGCTTTTTGGCGTTTCAAAAACAGCATAGGGGGCAAGACCTTTTTTTGCGGCGGGGTCCAGAAAAATTCCGCCCCCCTCCGGGCCGGCAGAAAAAATCCGGCACACCGCTTCCGCTGAGCCCTGCGTCCCGCAGCTTACGAGCAGCGTATACCCGTACAGATCCGGAGTAACTGCCTCAAGTTTTTTCATCAATTTTTCTGAAAGGATCAGGATATTAAGCCAAAAACCCAGGGCATTTTCATCAAAGACTGCGGAAATATACCGTTTTTCCCCGGTAAGCGTTCCCCCTGCGTCTTCAATCGCATCAATAACGGTACGGTCCAAATCGGCAATCAGTTCAGGGCGTGTGCGCCTGAGCTGGGGCTTATAGCGGAGGAAAAACAGCGTTTGCATCATAGTATTTCAATTATCGACAATTGCACAAATTATCTTTCAAGTTTCCGGTAAATATAACGATGAGGACTTTCCGCAGCGTTACCCAGCCGTTCCCGCCGCCATTCGGCATATTCGGACCAGTTGCCGTCGTACCAGATCACTTCCCCGTCCTCAAAGGCCAGGATGTGGGTGGCGATACGGTCCAGGAACCAGCGGTCATGGCTTATGACAAGGCTAACCCCGGCAAAGGTATCCAGCGCTTCCTCCAGACTGCGGAGGGTATTCACATCAAGGTCATTGGTAGGCTCATCGAGCAGGAGCACATTGGCCCCCTCTTTGAGCATCATCGCCAGGTTGAGCCGGTTCCGCTCCCCGCCGGAAAGAACGCCGACCTTTTTCTGCTGATCGCCGCCGGAAAAATTATACCAGGCGCAATACGCCCGGGAGTTGACTTCTTTGGCCCCCTGCCCGCTTCCCAGTTTGACAAGATCGAGGCCGCCGGAAAGCTGTTCCCAAACGGTTTTCCCGTTATCCAAACTGCCCCGCATCTGATCGGCATACCCGATTTTAACGCTTTCCCCCTTGCGGATTTCTCCGGCGTCAGGTTTTTCTTCCCCGGTGATAAGTTTAAACAGCGTCGTCTTGCCCGCCCCGTTGGGACCGATGATTCCCACACAGGCGCCGGGCGGCACGGTGAATTCCAGATTTTCAAAAAGAAGTTTTTCTCCAAAGGACTTGGTAAGGGCCGCCGCCTCGATAACGAGCTTCCCAAGGTGAGGCCCTGCGGGGATGGTGATTTTATTTTCCGCAGAACCGGACAGCCGCCCCTTTTCCCGCTCGTCATCCTGAAAAAGTTTTTCGTATTGGGTGATACGCGCCTTGCTTTTGGCGTGCCGCCCCTTGGGGCTCATTCGTATCCATTCAAGCTCCCGCTGAAGGGTTTTCCGGCGATCGCTTTCACCTTTTTCTTCATGGGCCATACGATTTTCTTTTTGCTCAAGCCAGCCGGAATAATTACCCTTCCAGGGTATGCCCTCGCCGCGGTCCAGTTCCAGAATCCAGCCTGCAACATTGTCCAGAAAATAACGGTCATGGGTAACGGCGATCACCGTCCCCGCATACTCCCGCAGGTGCCGCTCAAGCCATGCCACCGTTTCCGCATCAAGGTGGTTGGTCGGTTCATCCAAAAGAAGAATGTCGGGCTTTTTAAGGAGCAGCCGGCACAGGGCAACCCTCCGCCGCTCCCCTCCGGAGAGATGATCCACGACCTGTTCCCCCGGCGGACAGCGAAGCGCCTCCATCGCCAATTCCAGGCGGCTGTCCAGATTCCATCCGTCGGCGGCCTCTATCTTTTCCTGAAGCTCCGCCTGCTTTACGCCAAGCTTGTCGTAATCGGCGTCCGGATCGCCAAAAGCCTCGCTCACCTTGTCAAATTCTTTAAGAAGGTCCACAAGATCCTGCACGCCTTCGCTTACAATTTCCTTGACCGTTTTCCCCGGTTCAAGATGCGGCTCCTGTTCCAGATAGCCGATGGTGTAACCGGGGCTCACCGAAGTTTCCCCGATAAACTCAGTATCTTTTCCCGCAAGTATATTAAGGAGGCTCGACTTTCCCGAACCATTAAGTCCTATCACCCCGATCTTTGCCCCATAAAAATAGGAAAGGTTGATATCCTTGAGTACCTGCCTGGTCCCGTGCTTTTTGGAAACCCGGTCCATGGTATAAATTATTTTCTTGTCGTCTACGGTTGCTGCCATGAAGGAAGTATACCGGAAAAAGAAGGATGTGTCGATAATGCGCTATACTTCATTTTGAATATACACAAAACTCAAATAATCCGCCAGGGAACAGAGGGACACCCCCGTGGGCTAACCTGTAGAGTCCGCCTACGGAGCCTGCCTATTTTCTATTTGCCAGTCTTTCTCTAATGCATGTCTCCTCCGGCGGGGAATTCCAGAGACGCCCCCGGTGGTAACCCTCTGCTTCCCCGGCGCTTATTCGACAATGTGTTTGATTAAAAAGAGCATCGCGATGCTTATCACAGAAACAAAACTCATTTATACATAGGCATTGTTAAATAAGGCGCCAGGGGGGAGCCGGAGTTCCCCTCGCGGACGTCTCTGGAATTCTCCGCTGAAGGAAACCAGCATTGGGGGAAATAAATACATTGAGAAACAGGCGGGTTCCGCAAGCGGGCTCTACAGGTTAGTCCGCGAGGGGTTTTCCGGCTCCCCCTGGCGTATTTATTTGAAGTTTGCCTATGTTTTAATTGAGCATTGTTAAGCTCAGCTCATGAACCATATCGACCACCAGTGACACACTGCCCCAATGAGGACAAAGACGTGCCATACGACGTGGGCGCCCCGGCGGCTGCCGCGGCTGTACCACAGGGTCCCCAGGGTGTAGGCGACGCCGCCAATGCCGAGGAAAAGGGTGGTGATTCCGGGGATCGATCGGTAGAGCCGGGGAAATCCCATAATCAATGCCCAGCCCATCAGGATATATACTATCACTTCGATCTTTTTGATGAATTTAAAATTCAGCGCATAGAAGATGATCCCCAATGCGGCAAGGCCCCACTCAATGCCGAAGTACACCCAGCCAAGGCTTCCCTGAAACCCCAGAAGGCTGAAAGGGGTATACGTACCGGCAATGAGGAGATAAATGGCGGAATGATCAAGAATACGAAAAATCCGTTTTGCCCCCTCGGCCTGAATCGCGTGGTACAGGGTCGAAGAGAGAAACATGATAATCATCGTGACGGTAAAAATTACGTAGGAGCTTATTGCAAGGGCGCTGCCTGCAGAATCTGACGACGGGCCTCTGCCGCCCAAAAAGCCGTGCGCCCTGAACGTAAGGAGCACGAGGCCGGCTATTGCCAGCAGCACTCCAAGGCCGTGTAAAATCGCATTGGCAATTTCTTCGCCGGGAGTTTGAAACGGAAGGGGAGCAGGTATTTTGAACATTTTTTCCGGTTGACGCATATTATTTAACGACCCCGGTAAACGGTGCGGGTTGCAGGGGCCGGTGACAAAACGGCGCCTTTTTTATGCTTCTTCCCATTGCAGCAGCCAGTCTCCGGAAAAAATTTCCGCCAGATACGGCAGCGCCGCTTCCAGTGCGGCTTTGAGTGTCCAGGGAGGATTCCGGATTACAAGGCCCGACCCGTACATCCCCCGCGGAGAATTTAACGGCGGGGCATCCGGAGGCGCGGTATACAGTTCCACCCGGCAGTAACTTCCGCGGGGCCCGCAGCTTGTACAAAGCGCCGTAAGTTCAAGCGGCAATTCCGGCGCGGGGCTGCTGCGCATCAGAGGATACCAGACGATATAGGTCCCCGTAGAAAAACGTTTGAACGCCCGGCTTAAGGTTTCCGGCAGCAGGTGGTAATCATCTTTCACTTCGTATGGCGGATCGATGAGAATGAGGCCCCGGCGGCAGGGCGGCGGCAAAAACCCCAAAAGGCCGCCAAAGCCGTCCTCCTGCCGCACGGTGATACGGCGATCCCGCCTGAGAAGCGTATCGAGCGCGGCAAAATCGCCGGGGTGCAATTCAAAACACACCGCCGTATCCCGGCTTCTGAGCATACGTCTGATGATTTCAGGTGATCCGGGATACGGCGCCGGCTTTGTTGACGCCGACGGCAATACCGGCGCTGTCAGGAGCGGGGCGGCGGAACCGGTCACCAGTTCCAGATAACGGCGCAACATTGCCGGTAAAATTTGCCCCGGCGCGTTCTGTTTTTCCGCAGCATACAGCCTGCCGATGCCCTGTTCCCATTCGCGGTTAAGCGCCGCAAAACCTTCGTCCAATGCATAAAGCCCCGCCCCCGCGTGGGTATCGGCGCAGAAAAACGGCGTTTCTTTCCGGGCAAGATACGCAAGGCAAAAAACAAGCGCCGCATGTTTAAGACAATCTGCCGGATTGCCCGCATGAAAGGCGTGGCGGTAACTGAGCATACTGTAATGATAGCAGAATACCCGCAGAATGTATCGCCGCCGCAGACTCTTAGTTCATGCAGACGCCGGCGCCGGGATCCGTTTCCAATTCAGGATACCGGCATTTCAGGGCATGGAGGTGGGAATCTACCGTGCCTTTTGAAATTCCAAGGATCTCGGCAATCTGGCTGTTTGTCGGTTCGAGCCGCAGGCCCGCGAGCCGTTTCCTCATTGCCGCAAGACGTTCCCGCGCCCGCCGCAGGCGGGCCTGCATCTTGGCATGATGAGCGGTACCTTCTTCTACGGCGTTAAGGCGTTTTTCAAACGTAATGCACCGGTAAAACTGACAGTGAATATGTTCCCGCAAATAAAATATTTCTTCTTCACGTTTTACCCGCATTCCCCGTATTTTGTCGATCATCTGACAGAGCTGTTCCCGTTCCATGCCCAATACCGGAATAATACGGTCAAGAAAATCATCGGAAACAAAATAATAACATTTTAAAATCAGGATCAATAATTGGCGGTGGTTCGGCGCAGCCCGCTTTTCAATCACAGCTTTTTTTTCAGGATATTCAGGTTCGCTCTCATGTACCGTCATCTCTTCCGCATGAAGCAGCCAGGCGGCATATTCGGTGGTGTAATGATCCGCCATACGAAAGCGGTATTCTTTTGCAGACCAATGTATCACGGCGCTGATGTAGCTTTCAAATGAGGCGCCGGTTTCCCGGTACCTGTCAACAGCCCGGCTGAGCCGGGGGTACAGCCAGCACAGGTACTCAATACACTCATCCCTGTTCCAGCCAAAAAGATGAAACCGTTCGTAATTTTCCATTGCCGATTTAAAGATACAGCCCTCAAATTCTTTTTTGTCCAACTCTCCCAGGGAATACTGCTGATACAGATCGTTAAGGCACACTAATTCCTGCATTATCTTCTCCTAAACCTTTGATATCGGAATAAGGGAATCAATATGCAGTTTTGCTTTAGCAAATATTACATTTGTAATATTTATTTTTTTTGTAGAATTTTGTTAAAAAGATTTTTCAAAAGCGGCGATAAGACGGGGCCGCAGATCTTCAATAACGCCCTTAATACTTATCCCGGCGGCATTTTTGTGACCGCCGCCGCCGAAGCGGGCTGCAATGGCAGCCACATCAACCGAGTCCCGCGAACGCAGGCCCACGGTACAATTATCCCCGGAGGGAAGTCCCAAAGTCTCCTGGCGGATGATGACAATGGCTTCCACTCCTGCGACAGACTGCAAAAGCTGATAAAGGCTGTCGGAATCCCTGCCTTCAAGACCAAAGCGCCGGGTTTCCTCGTACTGTTCAAAACTTACAAGCAGGCGTCCGTCATAATGGGATTCTACGCGGGAAAGGAGCAGCCCCATAAGAATACGGGATCCAAGGCTTTTGCCCCCGTTGATTGCCTGAAACGTTTGTTTCGGATTTGCCCCGGAACGTATCAAAGCGGCGGCGGCGGTGAAAATTTCGGCGCCGCTGTCATCCACATGGCGAAAAAATCCGGTATCGGTACAGAGCCCGAAAAAAAGCAGATCCGCTTCTTCCTTTGACGGAACAAGACCCAGGCCTTCGATGACGCGCAGGATCATAAACGTTACCGATGGGGCGCCGCCGTCCAGGTACACCGGAGTTTCTTCAGAATGGGCGGGATGATCCCCCGTCTCATGGTGATCGATTACCGCAGTGGGAAGCCCTTCAAGGTGCGGCGCGAGATCCCCGGTTCGATACGCCGCCGAACAATCTACCACGATGACCCTGGCGCCGTTTCGATCTTCCGCCTGCGGCGCGCTCGTAAAGCGGTCTGCATAAAACAGTACCTCGGTCCGCTTGAAGGGCCCTGCAGAACAAACTGCCGCTTCCTTCCCCATGCGCTGCAATACTGAAGCCAGTGCAAGCTGGCTCCCTATGCAGTCGCCGTCGGGCTCTTTATGCCCCGCCACAATAAATTTGTTTCCCTCCCGGATGAATTTGATCAACGCCTGGGGAACAGGTTTTGGTTCGTACTGTGCCATGGTATTCACTTTTAATGACAGGTGAGCAGGGCAAACTGACGGTCTTTGCCGGATACTACCGGTCTGCCCCCCTGTATGTATACATCGATTTCGGTACGCATGCCGAAATCAGAAAAATATATTCCCGGTTCCAGGGAAAAGCAGGAGCCCTCCAAAAGAAGCCGTGAATCGGGAAATTCAACTGCATCCATATTGACCCCCGATCCGTGTACCTCCGTATCTATCCCATGCCCGGTGCGGTGACGTATCGCCTCCGCATACCCCAGATCAAAAAGAATCTCCCGCGCCTTCCGATCCACACCGGCGCCGGTCAGCGGACGGCCCGCCGCAAATTCCTGCTCAATAAACCGAATCGTTCCTTCGCGGACGCTGATGAGGCCGGCAAACGCTTTTTCTGCGGCGGCGGAAGCGGACGTTCCGTAAACACCAATCCAGGAAATGTCGGCATAAATGCCGTCAGCATAGATGCCGTCAGCGGCTTTGGCCCAGAGATCAAATTGAATCACCTCATTTTCTTGGATGAGTTTTCCGCGCCGTTCCCCCCGGGCCGGAACAATTTCATAATGGGGGTCTGCGGAATTTTTTCCGGCGGCAACGATTGGGGGATGATCGGTTATCATGTTCCGGTTTTTCATTTCGGCCGTCATTACATCCTGAATATCTCCCTCATACAACTCTTTTCCTGCGGCATAAAACTCCTCTACTTTTGCCCAGGCGGCGCCGACAATTTCCCCAAGCTGAAGCGCCGCCTTTTCGTGGGCTTCGGTTTCAGAAACGGTTAAAAGGCCTTTGAAACGCTGAATAAGAGACGCCGCGGAAACCAGAATAAGTCCCGCTTTTTCAAAGTTTGCCGCAGTTCCCGCATCAAGGTATGATACTGCGGAAATTGTATCGGAGATGTGGACCGCCCAGCGTTTTCCCCCAAGGGGCGCCAGCCGCTCAAAAAGTTCTTCCCTGCTCCGGTAGGAAACCTGCGTTCCCGGCAGATGGGCAAGCGCCCCTTCTTCTATGGCGTGCACTATCCTGACCGGTTCCCCGGCAGCGGGAACCGCATACAGCCAGAGCCGGGAATTAACGGCGCCGGCTTTGATATGAAGCAGTTCGTCGGCAAGCGCATCACGATGGTGAAAATTACAAAAAAGCCACCCGTCGAGCTGTTCCCCCCGGATGGCTTCCTGCATTTTCCCGATTTGTCCGCGATTAAATAAATCCATTAATATTCGATTTGTATTGTATCCACATTTTCAAA